>JAGCIZ010000135.1 GCA_017648235.1 Paludibacteraceae bacterium | reverse complement strand
GTCCTTGTGATTCTAGAATTTCGTTGAGAATACGTTCTCCCCAGTCGCCTTGTACTTTGCTTGTATGTTTGAGGACTCTGGCAAGTTCCTCTGCGCTCTGTTTTGCAGATTCGCTATGCTTCATCATATCTTCAAGTTTTACCTTCATTTCGCTATTTATTGCCGTGTGCTTCAGCGCATTCTCGTTCATTGTTTGCTTCATTTTCTCCATGTTTTCACGTAGAGGGCTTAAAAGCTTTTCAATGTTAGAGGTACTCGATTCTGCGAATTCTTTCTGACGTTGCTTAAGCATCTCATCAGTAGAATTTTTAATTTGGGCATCAAATTTTTCTACTGTTTCTTTGACTAAGTCTTGTTGCGTCCGTATTACTTGTTGGTAATGTTTTTCTTGAGATGAAAGCATCTCGTTTGTTTTTTTCTCTTCGTCTAATCTAATTTCTGCAATACGTTTGTCGTATTCTGTCTTGATACTTTCTATTTGTTCTTTTGCTTCTGTTTTAATAGTTTCTATTTGTTTCTGATGCGCAATAGCATTTTGCTCAGCACTTGACTTTTCATTCTCCAATTGCCATTGAAGTTTTTCTATAAAAACTTGCTTTTCTTGGTTCTTAAGTTTTGAAACAATAAAACCAATTAATGCTCCAATTATAACGCCTATGACTACCGCTAATAAAATATCCATACAACTAAAATTTATATACAAAATTAATAAAAAGGCCATTTGTAAACAAAATAAACTTGCTGGCTCTGATAGGCTATAATTTATTCTTATTGTATTACTAAAAATGTATACTTTTGTAAAACAAGAGTTATTTGATAGTATTGTAGATAAAAAAAGCATGTTTTTGTTCTAAAAATTAGGTATAGAGAAAATAAAACTTATTCTTAAACGTTATTATGTTGAACTAAAAACTTTTTGCTTATGATAAAAAACACTACTACTTTTACCTCTTCAAAAACCAAACAAAAAAAACTTCGACTTACTCCTAAGCAATCTGTCATAGATAATATTATGGCTTTCGCTTCAACCTATTCGGTGAGTGATTCTTGCACTTTTGGGAAAGTGGGTTATTTGTTGAATTAATAAAGAGAAAAAACGATGAATAGAATTATTGCTCCTTCGTTGCTTTCTGCGGATTTTGGAAATTTGCAAAAAGACATAGAAATGATAAACCAAAGTGAGGCCGATTGGTTGCATCTTGATGTCATGGATGGCGTTTTTGTTCCAAATATTTCATTTGGTTTTCCTGTGATTAAGGCAGTAAAAGAGATTTGTACAAAAAAACTCGATGCTCATTTAATGATTGTAGAGCCGGACAAGTACGTCGAGCGTTTTGCTGAAATAGGAGTTTATAGTCTCAATGTACATTATGAGGCTTGTTTGCATTTGCACCGTACGATTCAGAGCATAAAGAAACAAGGTATGAAGGCTGCGGTAACACTCAATCCTCACACACCAGTTTCGGTGCTTACTGATATTGTTCAAGATGTTGATATGGTATTGCTTATGTCGGTAAATCCAGGTTTTGGAGGTCAAGCGTTTATTGAAAATACTTATTCTAAAATTGCCGATTTGAAGGAACTTATTGCAAAAAAAGGTAGCAATGCAATTATTCAGATTGATGGAGGAGTAAATGATAAAAATGCGAGAAAACTTTTTGAAGCTGGAGCAGATTCTTTAGTGGCAGGAAATTATGTTTTCAATTCGAAAGATCCATTGTCAACAATTTCCGATTTGAAAAGAATATAGAGAAAACCATGTCAGTTGTAATAAAAAATATCTCTAAAAGATATAATAATATTGAGGTGCTGAAAAGCATCTCTTTTGAATTAAAGAAAGGAGAAATTGTAGGATTTCTTGGCCCAAATGGTGCAGGAAAATCAACTACAATGAAGATAATTACAGGTTTTCTTAAACCTGATTTTGGAGAAGTTGGGATTTGCGGAATTGATATGCTCCAAAATCCGATAGAAGCAAAGAAAAATATTGGTTATTTGCCCGAACATAATCCTCTGTACTTGGATATGTATGTAAGAGAATATCTAATGTTTGTTGCTGGTTTTTATGATATAAAATCACCAAAAAATCGTATCGATGAAATTATTGAACAAACAGGTTTGACCAATGAATTTCACAAAAAAATAGGGCAACTATCGAAAGGATATCGTCAGCGCGTGGGATTGGCGCAAGCATTGATTCATGATCCTAAAGTTCTAATTCTTGATGAACCTACAACAGGTTTAGATCCTTCTCAGTTAGTAGAAATTAGGAATTTGATTTGTAATCTAGGAAAGGAAAAAACCGTATTGCTTTCTACTCATATTATGCAAGAAGTTAAAGCTATTTGCGATAGAGTACTGATTATTAATAAAGGTCAAATAATAGCAGATAAAGACCCAATGCAACTTTCGACTCAGATTGCTGAAAATAGACTTCTTTTTGAAGTAGAATTGGACAAGACTTTTGTAGAGATTTGGCAAAATGAATTTCCAGAGATTAGTTGTGTGACCTCAATAGGAACAAATAGTTATCGAATAGAAGCTGAGAGAGATATTCGTTCCGATTTGTTCAAATTTTTGACTTCAAAGGGCTACGTTATTTTAACCCTTAAACAACTTCAGACTGACATAGAAGATGTTTTTATTGAATTGACAAAGTAAATAGCTCTTGAAAATAAAGCAGAAAATATCTTTTAAATTTCTCAAAACCGAAATAACAAAGAATTCGGCAAAATTGTTATTTTCCAACTTTGCTTCTCAAGCGATAGGTTTGTTAATATATCCAGTTCTTACTCGGCTTTATATGCCAGATGATTTTGGGTTACTGAATCTTTTTATGAGTATTGCAGGCATTGTTGTGCTTTTTGCTACTGCCGAGTATCAATATGCTATTGTTTTGCCAAAGGAGGAAGAAAATGCGAAAGCGGTTTTTCAAGTAGGTTTTTGTTTGTGTTGTATGGTAACGTTAGTTTGTGTGCTGACTGTGCCATTTGCTGAGCAGATTGCTTTTTTATTTAATACTCCAGATTTGAGATGTTGGTATTTTCTTCTGCCCATATTTGTTTTTTTATCAGCGGTATGGAATCTGCTAAATTATTGGTTTACTCGTCAAAAAATGTTTGGGAGTATAGGTGGTTATCAACTTTTACAGAGCATTCTAAATGCAGGAACTAAAACGAGTTTCGGATATGTGGGTTTGACAAATGGAGGATTGCTTATTTCCACGATTTTATCACCATTCTTATCATTATTAACGAGCATTATTTTTGCCTACAAAAGAATAAAACCATTATTCTTTTTCTCTAAACAGCAGTGTTTGTCCGTGGCAAATAGATATGCAAATTTCCCAAAATTCTCCTTGCCTCGTGCAGTTGTGAATAATGTTAGTGGAAATTTGCCTATCCTTTTACTCACACCTTTTTTTGGACTTGCCGAAATTGGGTATTTTGGAATGGCGCTCACGTTGGCTTTTCGCCCGATAAATATGATTTCATCGTCACTTTATCAGGTTTTTTTTCAACGAACAACTGAGCAGGTCAATCAAAGAAAAAGTGTAATGCCTTTTTTTAAGAAGTTTTTATTAAAAGCAGTTTTTTTAGTATTTCCTTTATTTATAGTCTTATTCTTCTTTTTGCCAGAT
>JAGCIZ010000134.1 GCA_017648235.1 Paludibacteraceae bacterium | reverse complement strand
TTTTGACTCTTAAAAATTCCAAAATCGAAACACTTGTTACGGATAAAAACAACAAATCCGTACAAGAAAGCCAATGGAGCAAGAATCAAATTTTTAAATAAAAAACGCATCTTTTTTTTTAATTCATTACAATATCAAATGGCATTAGAGCTTGTATTTTATCTGCCTCGTTCAAATTCTCAAGCATTTCCAAGAAATTCATCTCACGACTCATTTTTCCTAATGAGAATTGGACTCCACTATTATAAAAATCCTCAAGCAATAAAGTAAAAATATCTTTTTTCTTAGGATATTCCACAATTTGATAATCCTTTACATTTGCTTTTTGCGCAGCAAAATCAATAGCATCATCCAAACCTCCTAAAACATCTACTAAACCATTTTTTTGAGCATCAATTCCAGACCAAACACGTCCTTCTGCAATTTCATTCAATTTCCTAATAGACATTTTTCTACCTTCAGCACAACGCTTTACAAACAATTCGTAACCTCTATCTACATTTTTTTGCATCAGAGTTTTTTCTGCCATTGACATAGGTCTACACACTGTCCCAAAGTCGCTTAAATCATGTGTTTTTACCACATCTGTGGTTATTCCAATATTATCCAACAATTTCTCGACATTAGGAACCAAACCAAAAATTCCAATGGAACCAGTTAACGTACTAGGCTGAGCAACAATAGTGTCTGCAATACACGATATGTAATAACCTCCAGAGGCAGCATAATCTCCCATTGAAACAATAATAGGTTTATTCTTCTTTACTTCAGTCATTGCTTTCCATATCTGCTCCGAGCCAAATGCACTTCCTCCTGGAGAATTTACTCTTAGCACCAAAGCCCTAATATTTTTATCTTCTGCAATATCCAAAAGTTTTTTGGAAATTTCTTTAGAATCAATTCCTTTCTCGCCTGACGAAATATTATCAATCGCACCAACTGCATAAACTACAGCTATCTTATCTTGCTGAAAATCATTATTCAATCTAGAACTAAGAATATTTTTTAACGAATAAGATTCGTAATCACTTTCCATCAAGGTTTTCAAATATGACTTCACCTCATTCTTATAAACCAACGAATCAACAAGACCATAATTTATAGTTTCCTCTGCATCTGCCAACATCAAACCATGAGCGACGAACTCATTTATACACTCTTTTTTTACATTACGAGCAGAAGCAATGGTTGTTGCTATTTGATTCCAGATAGAAGATGAAAGTTGAGTTAATTGCGCACGATTAGCATCACTCATTTCAGTTTGAATATATGGTTCAATAGCAGACTTAAATGTTCCTACTTTTACTACTTGAACTTCTACTCCTATTTTGTCGAGAAGGTTTTTATAAAACACATTCTGCAGAGATACTCCCTTTAACTCTAATGCACCAAGAGGGTTCAAAAAAACCTTATTAGAAACAGATGCTAAAGAATATGTATTTTGAGTATAAAAATCGGCATAAGAAACTATGAACTTTCCCGTCTGCTTAAAATCTAGCAAAGCATCCCGAATCTCTTGTATCGAAGCAGGTGCAGCAGTAAAGTCTCCACATTCAAGATATATTCCTTTTATATTTTCGTTTTCTTTTGCAATTTTAATAGCGGAAAGTATGTCGTCTAATCCCAAAAATTCGGATTGAGAATCAATCATTCCTTCTGTCAAACTGAAGATATCTTCATCAGATCTTTCTTTGAGTTCGCCAGAAAGTTCCAAATAAAAAACTGAATTCGAGGATATCTTGGTTTCTAACTCGCTTGAGGATGAATTAATCAAGTAAAGCAA
>JAGCIZ010000133.1 GCA_017648235.1 Paludibacteraceae bacterium | reverse complement strand
CCCAACAACTGCTGAAGTGCGGCTTCGGTCTCGGTAATGTGCCACACAGCTATTTCGCTATTTGCAGTGTTTTTCCTAAAAACAATCATTTTTTATAGGTTTTTCCACTCGGTAGTTTCAATAAGTTGAACTACATCGCGACGGATAAACTCCAAAACCGGAGCAATGGAATCAGGATTAGGAAGCGAATTGAAATAGAGCGAGCCACGCAAAAACTGCGAAACACTATCGGTTAGAAAAAACTGCACTTGCGATGCCGAATTGCCTTTCATCTCGTACAAAATACCATACACGTTTTTCTCCTCATTGATAAAAACTTGTTCAGTAATGGCATCGGCTCTGATAACGTGCTTATAAGCTAACGTATGCGACTCCTCTGCGTGCGACTGAAACATACTCTCCTCAAAACGCTCATAGCTGCAGTGTATTCGGGCGTCGAACTGCGGGTAAAACACATCTACCCAACCCTTCTCATTTTGGTTGGGCTGCTCCACACGAGCCGAAAGCGAATAGTGGAACTTAAACGGAAAAACGGAGTCCAACTGCTGATATTCGTTACTAGGCAAATCAATTCGGAAGTAGCCATACGGACGGGGTGAAAGTTCGCGCTGACAAGCCGCCATCACACAACACATCACTATGAAGAAAACATATTTTTTCATTGCACAACAAAAGTAAGCAAAAAAACAGAAACCGCTCTCTTTTACGAGAGCGGTTCCCTATTTTTTACTATTCTAAAGTGCTAGAAAATTATTTCTTTTCTACTTTGAATGTTTTAACGATTTCGCCGTTTGCATTTATTACGCGTAATAGATACATTCCAGCTTCAGCATTGATACCTACTCTGAAGAGGTTGTTAGCTTCTACTTCTTGCGAAGCAGTGCTTACCAAGCGACCTTGCATGTCGATTACTTCTACAGTGTATTTGCCAGCTTCAGCAAATTTCATGTTCACAGCATCAACAAATGGGTTTGGATAAACCGCCATGTCAGCAATTGGAGTAGCAGATTGCAAACCATCGTGGTTACCTTCGATTACTACGTATTCGATAGTTTTCGAGTCAGAACCCCAGTCGTTAGCAAGAGTTACTTTTGCAATGTAGCTTCCTTCAGTATCGTAAGTAGCAGTTGCAGTACCGCTAGTACCACCAGCAACATCATTTTGAGTTTGAGCAATTGCTCCTTGGAATTGCCATGTTGGTTCAGTTGTTACTTTGAACTTACCAGGCAAAGCAGGGTTACCTGCTACAAGTGGAGCAGCCAATACAATATCATTTGGATAGTGACCATTAGTTGACTTTTCGCCGGTAGAACCAGTTGTACTCCAAGGATTGTTTTCGTTATCTCCGTAGTTTACAAACGAAATACTTTGTTGCAACGCACGAGCACCGTATGACGAAGACGAACTACCTACATAATCATTGATATCAGACCAAGTACCTTTACCTTGGTTAGGGAATGTCATAGTTTCTTCATCGTATTCGTCCAAACTCCAATAACCAACCAACTCATTAGGAATTTGATCCAAACGGTGAGAGTAACCTTGCATAGCGTCCAAAACTTCGGCAGCCGAAAGTTTTTTGTGCCAGATTTGGATATCATCAACAGTAGCGATAAGACCTGCACGACCGTCATTAGCGTTACCACCAATGTACAAACGGTGTGATTTGAATCCGTCTTGACCTT
>JAGCIZ010000132.1 GCA_017648235.1 Paludibacteraceae bacterium | reverse complement strand
CTTTTTCTCATCTCTCCCTGCCCTACCAGCTTCCTGAAAATAGGCTTCGATAGAATCTGGCAAATCTACATGTACTACTAAACGCACATCAGCTTTATCTATTCCCATCCCAAAAGCATTGGTTGCCACTATTACCCTACAACGCCCATCCTTCCACATTTGCTGACGAAGATCTTTTTCTTTATCCGTCAATCCTGCATGAAAGAAATCGGATGAAATGGAATTTTGATTCAAAAAATCGGAGATTTCCTTAGTTTTTTTTCTATTCCGAACATAAACAACCGAACTACCTCTTACTTTTTGCAGAATATGCAATAACTGAGAAAGTTTATCTTCCGAATAACGTACAACATAAGCTAAGTTTTTTCGCTCAAAACTTTTTCTAAATACGTTTTTTGCCGAAAAATGCAGTTTGTCTTGAATATCGTCGACAACTTCAGGAGTAGCCGTCGCCGTAAGTGCTAAAATAGGAACACTAGGCAAAAGTTCTCGTATCTTAGCTATTTGCAAATAAGATGGTCGGAAATCGTATCCCCACTGAGAAATACAATGCGACTCGTCCACTGCTATTAGCGTCACATTAAGTTGTACAATGTTCTTTATAAACAAATCTGTTGCAATCCGCTCTGGAGAAATGTAGAGAAACTTGTAATCTCCAAACAAGCAATTATCAAAAGTTTGAATAATCTCGTTTCTACTCATTGCCGAATAAATCATCGCTGCCTTAATCCCTTTTTTTCGAAGATTTGCGACTTGATCTTTCATCAGTGCAACCAAAGGAGTAATTACAATACATATACCTTTAGTTGCCATAGTTGGCACCTGAAACGTGAGCGATTTTCCTCCTCCAGTTGGCATCAAACCTAACGTATCTCTGCCATTTGCCACCGAAGCAATTATATCTCCTTGCAAAGGACGAAATGAATCGTAACCCCAGTATTTTTGTAATATCTCCACAT
This sequence comes from Paludibacteraceae bacterium, assembly GCA_017648235.1. Lineage (GTDB taxonomy): Bacteria > Bacteroidota > Bacteroidia > Bacteroidales > Paludibacteraceae > RGIG9608. Next base: position 2,067 of record JAGCIZ010000132.1, on the reverse strand, counting down.
ATTTCTGCATAGAAACAAAAGTAGAAAAAAATCCACAATCAAGATATAAAACAATGACGTTTGCACCTTTCGTAATGCAAACGTCACTGATTTATATCTGCTTTTAGAAAGATTAAAATCTTACATCAATTCCGTTTTCTGCCAAAAATTTCTTCAATGTAGGAATTTCAATTTCCTTGTAATGAAACACACTTGCTGCCAACGCTGCATCAGCTTTTCCTTCTTCAAAAGCATCAAGAAAATGTTGCATACTTCCAGCTCCACCACTTGCAATAACAGGAACCGAAACAGCTTCGGATATTTCGCGAGTAATATCATTTGCAAAGCCATCTTTTGTTCCATCATGATTCATTGATGTCAAAAGAATTTCGCCAGCACCAAGTTCTACAGCTTGTTTTGCCCAATCAAGAGCACGAAGTTCAGTTTTTATTCTTCCTCCATTGAGGTAAACAAACCACTCTCCATCTTCAAACTTCACGTCAATGGCAATCACCACACACTGAGAACCAAACTGTTTTGCCAAATCTGTAATAAGCTGTGGATTGCGCACTGCCGCCGAGTTAATAGAGATTTTATCAGCACCTTTTTGCAACAACAGTTCAACATCTTCAATACTGGAAATACCTCCACCAACAGTGAAAGGGATATTAATATTCTCTGCTACACGTTGCACCAAATCAACCAACGTTTTGCGTTTCTCATGCGTAGCCGTGATATCAAGAAACACTAACTCATCTGCACCTTGAGCTGCGTAATATGCTCCTAACTCTACAGGATCACCTACATTCTGAAGTCCTACAAAATTGATACCTTTTACGGTTTTTCCATCCTTAACATCCAAACAAGGAATAATACGTTTTGCTAACATTTTTCTTTATATTCTAATAAAATTTTCCAACAAACGCTGCCCCACCACACCCGACTTTTCAGGATGAAACTGAACAGCATAAAAATTATTTTTCTGAAGCGCAGAACTGTAATCTACACCATAAGAGGTTGTAGATATTGCATGTTGCGAACACTCAACAAAATAACTATGCACAAAATAAAAATAATCATTATCAGCTATTCCATCGAAGAGCGATGATTTGACATTCGTTACAGAATTCCAACCTATTTGAGGCACCTTTAGCGAATCGGTTTCAAACAACCTAACTCTTTCCGAAAAAATTCCTAAACAATTTGTATTGTTTTCCTCAGAAAAAGAACACATCAACTGCATACCTAAACAAATACCCAAAACCGGCTGACAAAGAGCAACTAAGAGTTTATCTAAATTGCGACTTTGCAAATAATTCATCGCAGAAGAAGCCTCGCCAACACCAGGAAAAATAATCCTATCTGCCGACAACAATTCTTCGTGATTATCCGTGATAATAGGATTAATACCAATGCGTTGCAGTGCGTAGTTCACCGAACAAACATTTCCTGCATTATATTTTACAACGGCTACTTTCACAATGTTTTTTCACCAATAAAGGTTAAATCTCGTGAATAATATCCATTCCAATCTGAATAGCCTGTTCGTTGAGAGGCAATAACTTGTGATGACGTTCTGGCAACGTTTTCTTTAAACCAAGCATTACGTTTTTCAACTCAACCACTGGAACCACTTTTAGCAAACCACCCAATACAATCATATTAAATATTTTTGGAGAATTTGCCTTTTGAGCTGCATCCAACGCATCAATTCGGTAAACCTTTATATCCTTTCTTTCTGGGAATCTTGTAATTCCATTTCCATCAAGAATAATAATTCCTCCTGGTTTTATTTTTGGTTCAAACTTGTCCAACGATGGCTGATTCAATAAAATTGCTACATCATAAGAAGTCAAAATAGGAGAACTAATTCTATCGTCGCTCAAAATTACAGTTACGTTGGCAGTTCCTCCTCGTTGTTCTGGACCATACGATGGCATCCAAGTAACTTCTTTACCTTGAAGCAAACCCGAATAGGCCAAGATTTTTCCCATCGAAAGTACTCCTTGTCCTCCAAAACCTGCTATAATAATTTCTTTTTTCATCTCTTTTCTAGTTTTTATTTGTCTTTCAAATCACCCAATGGGT
>JAGCIZ010000131.1 GCA_017648235.1 Paludibacteraceae bacterium | reverse complement strand
TTTGCTGCATTAGTGTTTTCAACTTTCAAACAAGAACCACCAAACCAAGCATCTTCATAGGTAAACTCAGCAGTGAATCCCGATGGAACAACTGATGTAGTGCGACCCATCCAACTTGTAGTAATCCACCAACGCCATGTTGGCAAAAAGTCTTGTATACCTATATTGTACCACTCGTCATTGTAAGTTGTTACGCCCTCACTATTGAAGAACTGACCATTACCCAAGTTGAAATAAGTCATAAATGGGAAGTAATCATTTGCTTTCCAAGACAATGAAGATTTTGCAGCAACAAGTTTTGAAATACCAAAGAAGTCTGGTGTTCCAGAACATAGTTTGCTTGAAATTTCCAATTCATTTACTGGATTACGAGTTCCACCTGTAAAGAGGTATTCTGATTTACGTTGATAATGAGTTTGAACAGTCATTGGAGCAGATCCGTTTTCTGTAGCGCCCTGATAAACCATGTTCTTATTATGAGCACCCCAGATACCAACAGAAGCAGCCGCTTGATCGATATAAGACCAACCAGCTATTTGACGTCCTTGCATATCCATACCTGCATACACATCATAAGATGATACGTATTGAGAGAAATTTCCACCAGCGTTAGCAATCATTGTGTTTGCTGTAGAAACAACTCCTGCCAAAGAACTCCAGTCGTAGTTCAAGAAGAAACCATTTGCAGCTGGAAAGAAACAGTCGAAACTTGTACTTCCGCAAGAACCAGAGTTCAACGAACTACTCAAGTTATAAAAATCGAAGTGCAAAAGTGGCATATCGTAGGTTTCTCTCAAAGCATGACAATTGAAAAGCAATGTTTTCATACCATTGAAACATTCCCAAGTTTGCTCAGAGTTGAATCCCATACCATCAATACCATAATACTTCAATAGTTTCATCAACTTGTCTGCACCACCTTGAACCAATGTGTAATAGTTCTGACCGTGACCACCATCATAGTTTGTTTGAGCCTCTGCCCATGGTGCCGCAGAAACCACACTTGTTGCTACACCATTTTTGTGAGCAACATCGGCAAATGCACCTGGTTGACGCATAAGACCTTGAGTCCAGTTACCGTGAATATCAATATAGTTCCACGAAATAAAGACTTCAGAATCAAACGCATAACGAGGCAATGAAGTCCAGCCACAACCATCTGATTCATTGATAGGCACCCACCACAACACTTTACGTTGACGGCGCATAGATGTTTTACTATCTTGAATAACTTGAGTATTCTCGTTAGTAAAACGTTTCAATGGACGAACACGACCAATATAGAAATTGTCGTTTTTAGTTCCAGCAGGAGCGCTTCCTGGTTGCCAAGAAGAGTAATACTGCCACATCCAACCCGATACATCGTTGTTTCCGATGTAGTTTTCGTGCTTACAATCTGCTGAAGCAAAACCTGCAAACAACAGCATTGCAACTACAAAAAAGTACTTTTTCAGTTTCATAATAATTAAAATTAAAATTTGCAAAAGTTATTTTATTTTTTTGATTTAAGCAGAAAAAAAAAAAATAAAACGCACCTAAAATTCCTTCTTTGATTCTTCCCATATCTCATCCATTTCTTCAAGAG
>JAGCIZ010000130.1 GCA_017648235.1 Paludibacteraceae bacterium | reverse complement strand
AATCCATTGAAACCATTATTTGAATAACTTTCAACTGCAGTTCCAACATAATTTTCTTCATCATATGCATTATAAACAGTCCACTCTTCTTCTTCAAAAAGAATTACCTCTGGTTCAAATTGCAAATTTTCCATCGGCAAAACTTCTGAGATTGCCGCAGTTTGTTTTTCTTGAGTTGCTTGGCTTATCACTTCTTCCGTCAACGAAAAAAACGCAGACAAAAGCAAAGCCGCCAACACACAAATTGCAGTCAGCACCAATGCCATATTTACAAAACTCGATTCTAACTTTTTCATTTCTTTACCCTCCCAAATCGTTTTGGTTTTACATATTTGTTGATTATCGGAGTAAATGCATTCATTATCAGGATTGCGAAAGACATTCCCTCCGGATATGCTCCCCAAAATCGGATAATCATCGTGAGCACACCAATAAATACCCCATAAATCAACATTCCACGATGTGACATCGGCGAAGTGACATAATCAGTTGCCATAAAAATAGATCCAAGCATCATTCCTCCCGAAAGTAGATGAACGTAGAAAGGAGGATAAACCGAAGAATCCACCAATTGCATCACCAATGCGAAAACACCTGCCGAAAGCAGTACACTGACTGGAATATGCCAAGTAATTACTTTACGAACAAGCAAATAAACTCCTCCTAAAATTAATGCAATGGACGAAATTTCTCCCATTGACCCTGCAGTATTAAACGTTAGTAAACTCAATACATTGGGAACTTGATCCAAATAGTCTGACGAACCATAAATAGCATTTTTTACCAAAGCTAAGGGAGTTGCCATAGTTTCCGCATCGAGATATGACGAAGCCCATCCCAATGGACGAGGCCAAGTTGTCATTTGTACAGGAAAGGAAAAAAGCAAAAACACACGACCCACCAATGCAGGATTAAAAGGATTGTTTCCCAATCCTCCAAAACTCATTTTACCAATACCTATAGCCACTGCCGAGCCTATTACAACTATCCACCAAGGCAGATTAGAAGGCAAGTTGAAAGACAAAAGCAGTCCCGTCAAAAGTGCAGAATAATTATTGAGAGTAAATTTCCCCTTTATCAAATACTTTTGAATCAAAAACTCGAAAAGCAAACACGAAAACACTGCCGTAAGACTCACAATAAGTGCGCCCAATCCAAACGAATACAATGCCACCGCATAAGCAGGCAAAAGCGCAATAACAACATCACGCATATTTTTCTTCACAGAATCGCCACTATGAATATGGGGCGACGGAGAAACTGTAAGTATATTATTCATATTTTCTTTTTTTTCTAAATTACTTTTTAGCACTTCTTTCTCGACGAATCTGCATTACCTTGGATTTCCCGTAACGCACATAATCCAACAACGGACGATGAGAAGGACAAATATAACTACAAGAACCACATTCCAAACAATCGTAAATAGCTTCTTCCTCAGCCTCCTTCCACATTGATTTTTCCGCCAACTTCATCATCAAATACGGTTGCAAACCCATACAACAAACCTCAACGCATTTTCCACAACGGATACAATTTTCCATTTCTTCACGTTTTGATTCTTTGTTACTCATAACCAAGATGCCCGAAGTTCCTTTTGTAACCGAAGCATTGAGATTTGAAACTGCTTTCCCCATCATAGGGCCACCTGCTATCACCTTTCCTGTATCTGCCGGCAATCCTCCTACCGAATCAATAACAAACTGAATAGGAGTTCCTACTCTTACAAGCAAGTTTTTCGGTTGTTTCAACGACTTTCCTGTCACTGTTACAACTCGTTCGATAAGCGGCTTATTCTTTACAATAGCCTCAAAAACGGCATACGCAGTACCCACATTTTGTACAATAACTCCGACATCGATAGGCAAAAGCCCAGAAGCTAATTCGCGTCCAGTTGTTGCCACAATGAGTTGTTTCTCGCTACCTTGGGGATATTTCAATTCTAAAGGACAAACCTCAACACCCATTGTTCTAGATGACAAGGTAGTCATAAGTTCAATTGCATCTGGCTTGTTGCTTTCTATTCCAATAATCACTCTATTGACTTTGGTAGCTTTCATCAACAACTGAATACCAATTAAAATCTCTTTGCCTTTTTCTAGCATCAAACGATGGTCGCTTGTAAGATAAGGTTCACACTCAACTGCGTTTATTATTAGCGTATCAGCCTTCTTGCCAGCGGGTGGAGTAAGTTTTACTTGAGTTGGGAACGTTGCACCTCCTAGGCCAACAATTCCTGCTTCGGTGATTTTTTCTATAATCTTTTCGCTTGAGAGATTAAATGTTCGGTCAATCTTCGCATTTTTATCAATTGATTCCTCCCATTCATCGCCTTCAACTTCTATCTCTATCGATTGTTTTTTTATTCCAAAAGCATCAGCAAAATCATCAATTTTAACAATTGTTCCTGAAACCGAAGAATGGATATTAGCAGAAACAAAGCCTGATGTTCTTGCGATAAGAGTTCCAACTTTTACCTTATCTCCCTTTTCTACAACAGGGATTGCAGGTGCACCTATATGTTGCGAAAGCGGAATAACAACTCGGTTTGGCAATTTACTCAAAGTTTCAATAGCCACACTCGCCGAAAGTTTATTCTCTTCAGGATGAATTCCCCCTATTTTGAATGTTTTCATATACTACTAATTAGGAGTTTAAAATTTCAACATTTGTCGTTTCTTGAACCACTTTTCTAATCGGAAAATTCAAAGCAACAATTGCATTGGTAGAACATACATCTACACATTTCCTACACAAACGACATTTTGTATAATCGATATAAGCTACGTTATTTTCAATACTTATTGCATCAAAAGCACAAACTTTTTGACATTTGGTACAACCAATACACCCAACCGAACAAGCTTTACGCGTTATGCCACCTTTATCCTTATTGATACAATTTACAAAAACTCTACGCGATTTTATTCCTTTTTTGCGAAGTTCTATCACATTTTTAGGACAAGCCTTTACACAAGCTCCACAAGCAGTACACTTTTCTTCGTCTACCTCAGGCAATAAAGTTTGAGGATTGACTTGCAAAGCACCAAAAGCACAAGCAGTAGCACAATCGCCTAATCCTAAACAGCCATAAGAACAATTTGTTTCTCCAGCATATAGCGACGAAGCTATCACGCAACTTTTTGCGCCATCATAATTGTTCGTTTTTGAACGATTCTGACAAGAGCCTCCGCATCGCACAACAGCAACTTTTGGTTCTTCGGCGAAACTCTCCACTCCCAAAATTGTTGCAATTTTCTCCATAACTGCTGACCCTCCCACTGGACAAAGTTTTCCTTCAAGTGTATCGGCTTTTACACAAGCATCAGCAAAACCTCTACAACCAGGGAATCCACATCCTCCACAATTGGCACCAGGCAACACGGCCTCTACCTCATCAATACGAGGGTCCTCCTCTACCTTGAATTTCTGCGAAGCAAAGTAAAGCACCGCTGCTGATACGATGCCAATTGCTGCCAAAATCAAAATTGATATTACTATTATATTCATGATTATAATTTTGTTATCTCAAACGAAAACTTCCTTTTCATACGATCTTTGAACATAGACAAAACAACATAGTAAGGAAAGATTATTAACAACGATATTGTTCCCGAAACAAGTTCATTCTCAACAAACATACTTGTCAAAAAAAGCGCAAACAAAATCAACAAGAAGGGCAAAACATAAGCCAGCAACACAGCATAAAGTCCCAAAGAACATTGACCTATAAGCAAAACTCTATCTCCTTTTTTTACATCATTTTTTGCATAAAAAACCTCTACTATTTTGTCTTCCTTTTCAGCAGCAGAACATGCGCTCCGAGCATGACAACCAACGCAAGCAGCTTGTTGTTCTATTCGCACAAAAACAATCTGTCCCTTGCAATCCTCTACCACACCCATATGTTCCACAAAATCCGCCATCTGCGGCACTTTATTCTTTTTTTAAAAAACAAAAATACAAATTAAATCGTTCTTTCATTACGAAACAAACATTTTTGAAGCAGTTTTTTATTTAAAATCAAAGAAAATAACCAAAGACTTGCAAGCAACGTTTAAAATAAAAAGATATATAATCTACTTATTTTATAAAGTATTATAATAAATCAAATAAAAACAGGGATACTTTACAAAGTATCCCTCCTTAGGATAAGAATATTTTATTCTAAAAATCTCTGTAATGAATCTCTCAAAACCACAAACTCACTCATAGCATTCTGCGGAACTGGCTCGACCGAAGGAGACTCCATGGTCAAAGGGTTGATAGGTGAGCCATTTTTCCATACACGAAAGTCAAGATGAGGACCTGTAGAAGCTCCAGTGCTACCTACGTAACCAATTACTTCGCCTTGCGAAACATGCGAACCTACATTTAGATTCTTAGCATAACGTGAAAGATGTAAATAGGCTGTAGAATAAATACTGTTGTGGCGAATTTTTACCGTATGACCACCACCACCTTTGTAACCTTTTTGCACCACAACACCATCGCCAATGCTCATTACAGGAGTTCCTGTTGGTGCGGCATAATCAACTCCCGTATGAGGTCGAACGGTTTTGTAAATTGGATGTTTACGTGCATAGGTAAATCCCGACGATATGCGAGAAAATTTTAGCGGAGCTTTCAAAAAGGCTTTTCGGAGACTGTTACCTTCTTCGTCCCAAAAACCATTTACGCTATCGTTTTTGAAGTAGAAAGCCAAGAAAGGTTTCCCTTTGTGAGTGAATTTTGCGGCATGTATTTTCCCAATACCAATAGACAAACTATCTACATATAGTTCATCATAAAAAACAGAGAAAGAATCGTTTTTTTGAAGTCCAAAAAAGTCGATGCTCCATGCATAAATATCCGAAAGTTCAAGAGCAAGTTGTCGGTGTAAATTGTTTGTAATTATCGCGTCCCAAAGCGAAGTTGTAATTGTTGCACTTGATACTTTTTGCTCATGGCGAACAGGTTTTTTGTAGTTATTAGCACACAAGCTATCGCAAATATGAAAAACCGTATGATCCACTACCGATTGATGGTAAACCAAATATGTGAGTTGAGGAACTGAGTCTTTAGTGTAATACGCAGTATATTTATCGCCCAACTTAATGCGTCTTACATCGAATATTTCTGTCGAAAAGTCGTTGAGTTGATGAATGATTTCTCCTTTGCAACCTAATTTTCCAAAAATAGTGGACAGTGTTTCTCCTTTGCCAACAACGCCTTCCTCCGTATTGAATGAATCTACTGGAATGCCATATTCGTAGACGATTTCAATATCAGCAGGTTCTTCCTTTTGTGTCTCTTGCTCACCGTTTTTTTTGTTTTTACAAGCAGAAAAAAGAAATAAAACGCTTGCTACGATTAATAGTACCGGAAATTTCAAAATTCTTTGTTTTTTCATAAAAAAGATTTTTATATCAAATGAGGAATCGATCGCTCGACTCCTCATCCTTTATGTTATTGTTTTACAATCACTTTCTCTTTTGTGCAATTCCCATTTGGGTTTGCAAACAGTGATAAGTTTACCGAAATAAACAAAGCAAAAGCAACTATTTTTTTCATATTTTATGAGAGTTTATAATTTTTACAAAAGTACGAAAATTATATCATAAAACAAACCGACCTATCTCTAAGGAAGAAACAAGTCGGTTTGTTGGTGTTTGGTGTGTTTTTCTTATT
>JAGCIZ010000129.1 GCA_017648235.1 Paludibacteraceae bacterium | reverse complement strand
TTGTCGTCATATTCAAAATAATCTGTTCCCAAATCGCGTACAGACACCATTCCTTCACATTTGTTTTCGTTCAACTCCACATAAACACCCCATTCGGTGATACCAACAATTATTCCGTCAAAGATTTGTCCGATTTTATCACTCATAAATTCCACTTGCTTATACTTTATACTAGCACGTTCGGCCGACGATGCTAACTGTTCCATTTCTGAAGAGTGAGCGCAAAAATCTTCATAATCATCTTTATTCACACTTCTTTGTCCATCTGCATATTTGGTTAGTAGGCGATGAACCATCATATCGGGATAACGACGAATAGGCGAAGTAAAATGTGTATAATAATCGAAAGCTAAACCATAATGCCCGATATTATCGGTAGTATAAGTGGCTTTGGCCATAGAGCGAACAGCCAAAACTTCAATCAAATTTTGTTCCTTTTTACCTTGCACATCGTTGAGCAAAGAATTGATAGAAGTAGATATGTCGCTATTTTTTCCGGAAGTTTTTAGTTTATAACCAAAACGTTTGATAAACTGAGCAAAATTGCTCAACTTTTCAGGATTTGGAACATCGTGTACACGATAAACAAAAGTAGGTGGTTTTGTTCCTCTTGTTTTTGGTTTTCCAATGTGAATTGCCACAGTTTTATTGGCTAAAAGCATAAATTCTTCGATCAATTTATTTGCATCTTTTGCTTCCTTGAAAAACACCGAAAGAGGTTTTCCTTTTTTATCAATTTCGAAACGAACTTCTACTCTATCAAAAGCAATAGCGCCTTTCTGGAAACGTTGCTCACGAAGTTTTTTTGCTAAAGCATTCATTTGAAGCAATTCATCAGAAAAATCTCCTTCTGATTTTTCTAAAATTTCTTGCGCTTCTTCATAAGTAAATCGGCGATTTGAATGAATTACTGTACGAGCAATTTCATAATCGAGCACCTCGGCGTCAGCATTCATTTTGAAAATGACCGAATAAGCCAACTTGTCTTCGTTTGGTCGCAAAGAACAAATGTTGTTACAAAGTTTTTCGGGCAACATAGGAATTGTTCTATCTACTAAATAAACCGACGTTGCTCGCTTATAGGCTTCTTTGTTTATAATGTCGTTTTCTTTTACATAGTGTGTTACATCGGCAATATGAACACCTATTTCAAAGGAATTATCATCAATTTTTTGAAAAGATAAAGCATCGTCAAAATCTTTTGCATCGCGTGGGTCTATGGTAAAAGTAAGCACATCACGCATATCTTTTCGGCGAGCAATTTCTTCTGCTGAAATTTTTTCATCAATCTTATCAGCTGCATCTTCAACTTCCTTCGGATAGCGATAAGGCAACCCAAATTCAGCTAAAATAGCATGCATTTCGGTGTTATTGTCACCAGCATAACCAAGCACATCTACTACTTCTCCAATAGGGTTTTTATCCTTTTCTTCCCAATTTATGATTTTTACTAAAACTTTTTGGTGATTCCGAGCATTCTTTATTTTTTCTATTGGAACAAAAATATCAAAAGGCAATATTTTTTTATCAATGTTTACAAAGGCATACGAATTATCAACCACTGAGATTTGACCAACAAAAGTATCTTGA
>JAGCIZ010000128.1 GCA_017648235.1 Paludibacteraceae bacterium | reverse complement strand
GACATTCAAAATATCAGACGATGAGGCAATATCCTTTGTTTCTCCATTACGAAATAAAATTAGAATATTCTCATCTTCAGTATTATACGTTCTAGTAGAAACCTGCTCTTCGCAAAAGAAATAAGAAGCTTCTTGTGCAGATACGTTGAAATATCGTCTATACTTTGCAATCAAATCTGCTTTGACCTCTTCGGAAACAGGAGATGAATTTATCTCTATTTTAAACAACTGACGATCCATAAATCGTTGACTTAGAATAGAAAGTATCTTATCGTCTGAGTTTCGCCAAGATTTAATTGCAGAAAAAATATCGGAATCATCCAAATTCACAAACATCAGCAAAGCTTCTGGATCGGAGAAAAAGCGTTCTTTTATAACATTATTATATAAGAAATAGCGCAATGCCGGAGAACAAAAAAGTTCAACTCCTTGCCGAGCCAGTTCTTGTGCTCGTTGAAGTATTTTAATCAACATACATTCTGCTGCCACGGACGTTTTATGATAATACACCTGCCAATACATAAATCGGCGCGCTATCAAGAAATTTTCTATTGAATAAATCCCTTTTTCCTCTATTACCAAATTATCATTAGAAACATTAAGCATTTTAATAATTCTAGCGGAACCTATATTTCCTTCAGTCACTCCTGAAAAAAAACTATCTCTACGCAGATAATCAAGTCTATCAACATCCAATTGTCCTGAAATTAGTTGATGCAAAAAATGTTTTGGATAATTATCCTTAAAGATTTCAATTGCCAAATCAAGTTTTCCATTCAGTTCTTTATTGATTTCTTGCATTAGAATGACAGAAATTTCTTCATGAGAGATGTCATGTACCAACGTATTTTCCAAAACATGAGAAAATGGACCATGACCTATATCGTGCATCAGAATAGCTGCCAAAGTAGCATTAGACTCTTCTTCTGTAATATTTTGTGATTTTTGTTGCAATTGTTTAATCGCTTCATTCATTAAAAACATTGCCCCAATAGAATGCAAAAAGCGCGTATGTTGAGCCCCCGGATAAACAAAAGAAGACAAACCCAACTGTTTAATTCTATTCAATCGCTGAATAAAAGGATGTTTTATAAGAGAATAAATAAATTCATTTGGAATTGTAATGAAACCAAAAACAGGATCATTAATAATTTTTTGTCTCATCTTTTTCTATCTTACTTATCTTTTTTTGTTCTAAAAGTATATCCTATGGTATAATTAAACATAAAAGGAGTATTACTTGTTTTACCAAAACCCGGAATATACCAAAGCTGATTTTTAACATTTTTACCTGAGGCATGAGGAAGCAAACCAATTCGAACATTCCAACCCATTGTAAAACTCTTGGCAATAGCAACTCTTACACCTGCAACCAATTCCAACCAACCCACATAAATCAGTTTCTCTGGAAAAGCAAGAGGTGCATTTTCTCCCCAATATTTATCAGTAATGGTTACACCTTCTAGTTGATGTTTCATTACAGTAAATCCATAACGAAGTCCAATATAAGGATAATTCAAAACCACTTTTTTCTCTCCCTCTTTTGTCTTTGTTTTCATCAGACTATAATTTATTCCAAGACGAAAAAACGGGGCTGAAGTTTTATAATTTACCTCATAAATAGAATCATGCTTATTCACATAAGTATATCCCACCTCTACTATCGGAAAATATTTTTGCAACAAATTTACAACAAAAGCGGCTTCAGCCGACACAACCAAATTATTAGCCAATGGTGTAATAACAGGAGATGCTAGATCCAGATGTGTTGAAAATCCGTAATAAATCTGATCGTTGTTCTTTTTTATTCTTGACTTTTTTGAGTGAAGAGAATCTGTTCTTGCTTCCTCCACCGCATAAAGTTGCAAGCAAGAGAAACTTGCCAACAAACAAAAAATCAATATTTTGAAAAATCTATTCAACTCCTCTAATTAGTTTTAAAGTAAAGCTCAATATTTACAATACGACTATTAATCACTTTAGGTTCCTTCAAAACAACTGAATCAAGTTTATTACTAGTAACCGTTACGTCCGTAATAGTTGATTGAATCAAGCAACCGCAAGCCATCGAAATATAATTGGTATCATTAGTATGTTTAAAAGAAAGCGTATCGTAGATTCCATTTGTATAAAGAACAAACTGAGTTTCCTCCTTTGTTTTTTTTAGAGGCAAATCAAACGTTTTTATTTGCGCTTTGTTGTAAAGAAGTGAATCACGACCAAGACCAAATATCGTAATACTATCGGAGATAAATTCTTTTGTTATATAGTCTTCCTCATAGGCATCAAAAAGCGTCTGCTTCATATCAACACCTACTACAACATAAAGTTGCTGACGACATTCCTCATCGTTGGAACATGCCATAAACAACAACATTATTGATAAAGTAAATATTAATTTCTTCACTCTATTACTTCAAAAATCTCATTCAACGCCTTTCTTTTTTTCTCTGGAACAACTTCTGTTGAAGCATAACCAATGGGAATCAAAGCTATTGGTTCCATCTCCGCTGAAAGATTCATTATTTCCGAACATTTCTTAGCGTCAAAGTTACAAACCCAACAAGTTCCCAAACCTTGTTCTGCAGCTGCAAGAACCAAATGCTCAACTGCAATTGAGATATCCACATCACAATGATCCTTTCCGTCAAAACGATGCCATGCTTCATTATGATTACCACAAACTACAAAGCATGCAGGCGCAGTTTTGAACCATTCTCGGCTATAACAATCAGAAAGCTGCTGCAACAACCTTTGTTCTGTTACATAAAACAACTTCCACGGTTGTTTATTCACTGCAGACGGAGCCAAACGAACTGACTCAACTATATAATTTATCTTTTCTTTCTCAACAGTTTTTGAAATAAATTCGCGAACCGAATAACGTTTTTTTACTAAATCCAAAAAGCTCATATCCTAAAAATTAACCTTTATTTCGTTTCGTAAAAAATTTATAGCTTTTTCAGTTGGAGTATCGGCAGTTTGCGAATAAGTTTGAATCATAAATTCTGCCATACGTATAGCTTTTTCATCTGCAGGAAACTGAGCGGCAGATATATTCACCAATTTCAAAAGGCTCTCCTTTGCATTTACAACCAAACTCCATGCCTCTTGAGAAACATAAATTTGCTGTGCAACATTGTGATCAAATTCATTTCTTATTTGGTTTAGCAACTCCTTCTGCAACTGAAAGCATGTTTTTTTAGATAAATCCTGACGCATCAAGAGAGAATTTGGCTGAGTACGTTCCAAGAAAAGAACCATACGTTCATAACCACGTAAACGAATAGGAGTAATAGTCGAAGCATTCTGCTTTCGTAATTCAAAATTTCTTCTTTCCTCCTCGCTGTTCAACATTTTTTTCAGTACAAGAACAACTGCGATAAGCGTTACTATACTAGGGAAAACATATTTACATATTTCAAGAAACATTTCCATACATAACCTTTTTTTAGTTACAAATCCTCTGCTATTTTATAACTGTTTCTCTCTTCCGAATTTCTTAGAACCAATTCACCCAAGAAACCCGTTAAAAACATCTGAGTACCAATAATCATCATAGTTAGAGCAATATAGAAATAAGGCAAACTTGTAATAAGAGGTGCTTTTATATTTCCAACTATTGCAGCAAATTTAATAGCTCCAACAATTATTACGGCCAACAATCCAAGAACAAACATCACACTTCCCCAAAGTCCAAAAAAATGCATTGGAGTTTTCCCAAACTTGGACAAAAACCAAAGTGTAAACAAATCCAAATAGCCATGAACAAAACGGTCCAATCCGAATTTACTTTTTCCATACTTTCTAGCCTGATGTTGCACCACTTTTTCGCCTATCTTAGTAAATCCGGCATTTTTTGCTAAGTAAGGGATATATCGGTGCATTTCTCCAAAAACTTCTATGCTCTTTACTACCTCGTTTTTATAGGCCTTCAACCCACAATTCATATCGTGAAGTTTTAGTCCTGTTACCATTCGTGCGGTAGCATTATAAATTTTTGAAGGAATATTTTTTGATAGTTTGCTATCAAAACGTTTCTTTTTCCAACCCGAAACAAGATCAAATCCCTCTTCTTTTATCATTCTATAAAGTTCTGGTATTTCATCAGGAGAGTCTTGCAAATCGGCATCCATTGTAATTACCACATCTCCTTTTGCTCGTTCAAAACCACAAAAAAGCGCTGCTGATTTTCCATAATTACGCTGAAAAGCGACTAATCTTACACAGCTATCTTCACCCATCAAATCCTTGATTATACGTCTTGATGCATCGGTACTTCCATCATCGACAAAAACAACTTCGTATGAATAACCATTCTCTACCATCACTCTCTTTATCCAAGAATGAAGTTCTGGCAACGAATCTGCTTCGTTATATAAAGGTATAATTAAAGAAATATCCATAAACTTTTCTTTTTTTAGATCATCTATTCACTTTGCTTTTTCTTTAGAAAAGCTGACAATATTAGCAACAAAAAAAGTCCGAGAAACATATTTGTCCAAATATATTGCAAAGACATATTCAAAGGAAGAAAAACTTTATCTGCTGCCGATACAAATTCCTCTGTCATAGGATAATTGAGCTCCTCAAGAATTTTCATACTTGCGTTCTTTAGATCTTTCAAGTAAAGAGGATTTATAAATTTAAAATAAAAATACTTTAATGCAGCAGAAACAACCGAAGCATAAAAAAATAACTGCAACCCATAAAAAAACGATTGTGAATAAGTTATCATCCCTTCAAAAACATTTTCACGGCAATGTTTCATCATTAAAAAAACAACGTAAGGAATCAGTCCTATAAAAACAAACTGCAAACTATTTACTACAACGTTGACAGATGTTTGAGTCAAAAAATTAGCACTAAACAACACGCCCAATAAAAGCCCAAAATACATAGCGTGCTTTACTGCATCTGGTTTCATATCAATAAAATAGTTTTATAAAATAAGAATAGCAAAAATAATAAAAAAAGCAAGAACCCAAACATCGGATTCTTGCTTTCTTTTTTTGAGCCTCTTGTCGGATTCGAACCAACGACCCCGAGATTACAAATCACGTGCTCTGGCCAACTGAGCTAAAGAGGCGAACCGAGTAAGCTACCTACATCGCACCGCTACAACCTTCTACCCTTGCTGCGGTCAAGCCCTGGGGGAATTCAAAGGGAGCTGGTCGTGGAGGACTTACTCGGCGGCAAAAGTAATAATTTTTTACAAATAAAACATTTTTATCAGCCACTTTTTTTTACAAATAATCTGCCACAAAATATAGCAAAAAAAAGAGTCCCTTTTTTTTCAAGGACTCTTTTCTTATTAAACTCTCTTTTGAGAGATGAGATACATTTATTTCTTTTCAAGTTTAACTGCTTTCAAGACCTTGTCGTCTTTACCAATAACTTGCAAAATATACATACCTTTTTCTCCATTTACTTGAAGATTCACCAATTCTCCATCAGTAACATTTTTGCTTTGAGAATAAATGCATTTTCCTTCCATGTTTACAATCAAGAACGTATAATCACCGCCTTGTGGGAATAGCATCGACACTCTTTCAACAAATGGGTTTGGATATACCTTCAATTCACTTTCTGCAGCAACTGCATCTAAACCAACTGTGCGGTCAACCACAACAATATCTTTGTATTG
>JAGCIZ010000127.1 GCA_017648235.1 Paludibacteraceae bacterium | reverse complement strand
TGGTTAATAAAATGGAATCATATAAGGAAAGAATAAATCTTGATCAGTTGCCTGTTCATATTGCCATCATAATGGATGGAAATGGACGTTGGGCAAAAGAGCGAGGTTTTGAACGTGTGGTAGGTCATCAAAACGGAGTGGTTTCGGTAAGGGAAATAACGGAAACGGCAACTTTGTTGGGAATAAAATATTTGACTCTTTATACATTTTCTACTGAAAACTGGGGGCGCCCACAAGCAGAGGTAGATGCGTTGATGGCTATTTTGGTGGATAGTATTGAGAAAGAAACTCCAACTCTTCATAAAAATAATATTCGTTTGCAAGTGATAGGAGACATGGCAAGAATGCCTCAGAAAGTGCGTGAAAAATTGCAAGGATGTATTGATTACACTTCACAAAATACAGGATTGACGCTTGTTTTGGCTTTGAGTTATTCTGCTCGATGGGAAATTATAGATATGGCTAAGACAATTGGTCAAAAAATACAAAATAATGAAATTTCGATTGATGATATTGACGAGAAAATGGTTTCCAATTGTTTGACAACGAAAAACATTCCTGATCCAGATCTTTTGATTCGCACGAGTGGGGAGTTAAGAATAAGTAACTTCTTGTTGTGGCAATTGGCTTATTCAGAACTTTATTTCGCAGAAGTTTGTTGGCCAGATTTTCGCTCGGAGGAATTCTATAAAGCGATTTTTGAGTATCAACAACGTAATCGTCGCTACGGAAAGTTATAGGAACTATAAGAAAAAAGAAAGTAATGAAATTAAAATTTGTTTTCATATTTTTATTTTTTTGTGTTGCGCTCGTAGCTCAAGAGAATCCTGATATAAATTACACTTCTTCTTCTGCAAAAGAGTATGAGATTGCCAATATTGCTGTTAGAGGAGCGGATTCTTATGAGGATTATGTTTTGATTGGTTTTTCGGGGTTGAAAGTTGGGCAAACTATAAAAGTGCCTGGTCCTGAAATTACAAATTCTATAAAGCGTTTTTGGAAACAATCACTTTTTTCGGAGGTTAAGATATTTGCTGACAAAATAGAAGATGGTAAGATTTGGTTAACAATAGAGTTGAAACAGAATCCTCGTGTTGCTGGAGTAAATTTTACTGGTCTTAAAAAATCGGAAGTTGAGGATTTGGAACCTAAAATTGCCATTTCGAAAGGAACCCAAATAACTAAGGATATTATTGACAGGAGTGAGCAAACGATAAAAAAATATCTTGATGATAAGGGTTATTCAAATGCTTTTATTCGAATTCGCCAAATAGAGTCGGAGGAACAAAAAGGTAATGTGGTTGTTGATATTTATGTGGATAAGAAAAATAAAGTTCGCGTAAATGAAATTTATATTACCGGCAATGAGGCACTTTCGCTAAATCAGATTGATAAGGCGATGAAAAAAACAAATCGCAGAAAAAATATTCTTAATCTTTTCCGTAGTAAGAAGTTTATTTCGGAAAAATATGAAGAAGATAAATTGGCTTTACTTCAAAAATATAATGAAATAGGTTATCGAGATGCTGCTATTATTGCTGATAGTGTAGTTCAAATCAACGAAAAATACAAAGATGTTTATATTACGGTAGAGGAAGGTAAAAAATACTATTTCCGTAATATCAAGTGGATTGGAAATACTCAGTATCCGAGTGATATCTTGGATCGAGTGTTGAATATCAAGAAAGGTAGCGTTTATAACCAAAAGCAGATGAACAAGCGTTTAGTGGAAGACGATGATGCTGTTGCTAATCTTTACAAAAACAATGGTTATTTGTTTTTTAACATTGATCCAGTAGAAACGAATATTGATGGCGACTCTATTGATATAGAAATGCGAATGTATGAAGGAAAACAAGCAACAATCAGGAACGTGATTATCAATGGAAATACTCGCCTTTATGAGCATGTTATTCGTCGTGAGTTGCGTACGAAACCAGGTCAGCTTTATAGTCAAGAAGATTTGATTCGTACTTTGAGAGAACTTGCTCAAATGAAACATTTTGATGAAGAAAAACTATATCAAGGTGTTGATATTCAGCCTGATCAGGAAAATGGTACAGTAGATATTGTTTATAACTTGGAAACAAAAAGTAGTGACCAAATCGAACTTTCTGCAGGTTGGGGAGCTAATGGTTTGGTAGGCTCTTTGGGTTTGAAGTTTACGAATTTTGCTATTCAAAATTTGTTTAATAAGGATTCTTACCGAATTGTTCCACAGGGAGAAGGACAAA
Organism: Paludibacteraceae bacterium; assembly: GCA_017648235.1. Lineage (GTDB taxonomy): Bacteria > Bacteroidota > Bacteroidia > Bacteroidales > Paludibacteraceae > RGIG9608. Next base: position 4,300 of record JAGCIZ010000127.1, on the reverse strand, counting down.
CATTGAGCATTAAGGCTCAGACCAATGGAATTTATTATCAATCGTATAGTATTTCGTTTTTGGAACCTTGGTTGGGCGGAAAAAGACCGAACTCGCTTTCTGTTTCGGCTTACTATTCTATACAAACTGGTATAAGTAGTTCTTATTCCAATTATTTCAATAACATGTACTATAATTATTATGGTTCTGATTATGCTGGAAATAGTTATTATTCAACAGATTACGATCCAACAAAATATCTCCATACTTTGGGAGTGTCGGTAGGGTTTGGAAAGAGACTTAGTTGGCCAGATGATTATTTTACTTTCTATGGAGAACTTTCTTATCAACGTTATAAACTTCAAAATTGGTATAAATATTATTTCGGATTTGAAAATGGAGTTTGTAATGATTTGTCATTGAGTTTGAATTTTAGTAGAAACTCAATAAGTAATCCTATTTATACCCGTCGTGGGTCAGCTTTTTTGCTCTCTTTGCAAATAACCCCTCCTTATTCTGCATTTAGTAAACTTAAAGGTGAAGATAGAGATAATTATTATAAGAATTTGCCTGTAGAGGAAAGAAATAAGTTGATAGAGTATCACAAATGGAAGTTTTCTGCAAAAACGTTTACTCCACTTACCAAAGATGAAAAATTTGTGTTGATGGCTCGTGCGGAGTTTGGTTTTTTAGGATATTTCAATAAATACAAACAAAGTCCATTTGGTAAGTTTGTAGTTGGCGGAGATGGAATGTCTGGATATTCTTCAGCTGGAACAGAAACTGTTGGATTGAGAGGTTATGAATCAGGAGCGCTTACTCCAACCAGCTCAGATGGATGGTACGATGGTAACCTATATACGCGTCTGACATTGGAATTTAGATATCCAATTCTTTTGAACCAAACTACAAATATTTGGGCATTGGCATTTTTTGAAGCTGGAAATTGCTGGAGCGAGTTTAAGAAATTCAATCCGTTTGATCTTAAACGTTCGGCTGGAGTTGGTATTCGTCTTTATTTGCCGATGTTTGGTTTATTGGGTATCGATTGGGGTTATGGTTTTGATAAAATCAATGGTTCAAAAGAATACAGCGGTAGCAATTGGAGTTTTGTGTTAGGTCAAGAATTCTAAAAGTGGTGTTATGAAAAAACTCTTTCTAATTTTATTTGCAAGTTTGTTTTTTGTTGCATTTGCTCATGCGCAGAAGATAGCAGTTATTGATTTGCAATATGTGATGAAAAATATTCCTTCTTATGAAACTGCTAATGAGCAATTGAACATATTGTCAAACAAATGGCAAAAAGAGATTGAGATAGCATTAGAAGAGGTGCAAACTATGCGAAAGAACTTTCAAACGGAGTTGGTGTTTCTGTCGGACGAGATGAAGCAAAAGCGCGAAGATGAAATTCTTGAAAAGGAGAAAAACGTAAATAAACTAAAACACGATTATTTTGGTCCGGAAGGAGAACTATTCAAAAAGCGTAGTAGTTTGATGAAACCTCTACAAGATGAAATTTATACTGCTGTTCAAGAAGTTTGTGAGGAACGTTTCTACCAAATGGTAATCGATCGTTCTTCTGCGGCGGGAATTATTTTTGCTACGCCAAAGATCGATATTAGCGATGAGGTGCTTCGTAAACTAGGTTATTCAAAGTAAAAAAAATCAAGCGAGTAGATGTTTTCTGTTGAAGAAATACGAAAAGACTTCCCTATTCTTTGTCAAAAGGTGTACAATAAGCCTTTGGTTTACTTTGATAATGCGGCTACAACGCAAAAACCTAACGTTGTGTTGGAAAAAATACAAGGTGCTTATACCACTCAGAATGCGAACATTCATCGAGGAGTGCATTTTCTGAGCCAGAAGGCTACTGAAGAACACGAGAATGCACGTGCTTACGTTGCTCAATATATTAATGCTCCTAATCCATGTGAAGTGATTTTTACGCGAGGAACTACGGAAGCGATAAATTTAGTAGCAAACTCTTTTTGCGAACGTTTTTGTGGCGAGGGCGACGAGATAATTCTTTCCGAAATGGAGCATCATTCCAATATTGTTCCTTGGCAACTCGTTGCCGAAAAAAAAGGACTTAAACTGAAGGTAGTAAAACTTAATGCTCTTGGAGAGTTAGACTTGGAGCATTACGAATCGCTTTTTAATGAAAAAACAAAGATTGTTTCCGTGGCGCATGTTTCTAATGTGCTAGGTACGGTTAACCCTATCAAAACCATTGTGCAAATCGCTCATCAAAAAGGAGTGAAGGTGCTTGTTGATGGAGCTCAAGCAATACCTCATCTCGAAGTAGATGTTCAAGATTTAGATGTTGATTTTTATGCTTTTTCGGGGCATAAGGTTTATGCTCCTACGGGAATTGGTGTTTTGTATGGAAAAGAAGAACTGCTTAATCAATTGCCTCCGTATCAAGGTGGAGGGGAGATGATAGACCGTGTTTCTTTCGGTGGAACTACATATAACGAATTGCCTTATAAGTTCGAAGCAGGTACACCCGATTACGTCGGTTCTACAGCCTTGGCTGAGGCGTTGCGTTATATGACTGCTCTTGGATTAGAAAATGTTCGTAAGCATGAGCGTGAATTGCTTTCATACACCACTCAACGCCTGAAAGAGATGGAAGGAGTTAAGATTATTGGAACGTCGTGCGTAAAATCTGGGGCAATTTCTTTTATTGTTTCGGATATACATCCTTATGATATTGGAATGTTGCTCGATAAGTTGGGCATTGCTGTGCGAACTGGGCATCATTGTGCTCAACCGCTGATGGATAGCTTGGGTATTTCTGGAACGGTACGTGTGTCATTTGCTGTGTACAATACAAAAACAGAAATAGATGTTTTTATCGATGCTTTGAAGCGTGTTACAGCGATGCTTTCCTGATTTTTTTGAAATTGAGTCTTTTTGGTCTTTGATTTTATCAAAGACTTTTTCTTTAGTCTATTTTTATTTAAGATTTCCCTATTTAACTAAAAACACTTACTTTTGCCAATAGAGCCTACGCTGGAGGGAATGTGTCTCTTGTTTTTTTAGGGTAGGTTTCAGGACATATTGATAGCGTTTATTGACGCTTTGCACGAACAATCTGAAACTTCGCAACTTTCAAATTTATAGTTCAAAGGCAAAGTAAATCAATAGATGCCTATGGGTATGATAGTATGTTACCGACATGTTTGGTAACTCTTCATATCAGCGTAGGCTTCTTGTTGTTTTATTTGAACTATAAGGTAATGCGAAGACCTCAGATTGTAAATAAGCAACTTGAGGTCTCCGCTTTTTTTATGTCCGTAGGTGAACAGACGAATTGGTATTTTTAATTAATAATTTAAAATTTTTATGACAATGAAAAAACGATTGTTTTTAGGAGCGATGTTGGTTGCTGGAGCAACCCTCGCAAGTTGTAGCAAGGAGAAACCTGCTTGCCAAAAAGTGATGTATAAAATAGGCGAAACGGAAATTACCACCTATCAGTGGATGACCCGCACGGAAGCCGAAGCGGTTTTTAGTAAGTATAACGAAGTGCGAATTTTTGAAGAAAAAGCCGCTGATGTAGAGTGTTTATTAAAGAATGAAGATAACAAATAAAAAAAACTGTAGAAATGATGAAAACAACAATTAAATTTTTTGCACTTGCTTTTGTGCTTTTTGCTACGGCTTGTAGCAACGACGACGAATACGATATGCTCAACTCGCTTTGGCGGAACGTAACCCAAAACGAAGCTCGCATCGACGCCCTTGAAAAATGGTGTGCTCAAGCCAATACGAACATTACTTCGCTACAAACCATTGTGAACGTGTTTGAAAGTAATGACGCAATCACCTCTATCACTCCTGTGATGGAAGGCGGAGTGGAAATAGGTTATACTATTACGTTTAGTAACCACGACCCGATAACCATCTATCACGGCAAGGATGGTAAAGATGGACAAAATGGTGCCAACGGACAAAACGGAACTTCTCCTATAGTGGGCGTAGCCAAATACACCGATGGCGTATATTATTGGACGCTCAATGGCGAATGGCTACTCGATGCCGACGGCAACAAACTTCCCGTAAGCGGAAAAGATGGAGCTAATGGCGAAAACGGACAAAACGGCTCTAATGGCCAAAATGGTGTAACGCCACAGCTAAAAATAGAAAACGACTACTGGTGGATTTCTTACGACGATGGCAACACTTGGACACAGCTTGGCAAAGCTAAAGGCGAAGATGGCGAAAGCGGACAAAATGGTGCAAAGGGAGACAAAGGCGATTCGGGCGACTCTATGTTCCAAAGCGTAACGCAAGACGCCGACAATGTTTACTTTAC
>JAGCIZ010000126.1 GCA_017648235.1 Paludibacteraceae bacterium | reverse complement strand
CCAAAGTCCAGCATTTATACTATATTCCATTTTTTTGAAATCTGCTTCGAAACCATGCTTTTTCAAATAATCAATTTCGTACTCGCGAGTCAAAACCATGTCGCGAGTTGGAGTAAGAATTTTGATTTCAGGAGCAAGAATTTCAAACGTCAAGTCGAAACGCACTTGGTCATTACCTGCGCCTGTGCTTCCGTGAGCAACATAGTCGGCACCAATTTCTTTTGCACAATTGATGATTGCCATTGCTTGAAAAATACGCTCCGAGCTTACAGAGATTGGATAAGTTCCATTGCGAAGCACATTTCCAAATACCATGTATTTAATGCTTTTTTCGTAATACTCATTAGTAACATCAAGCGTATAGTGTTTTTTTGCACCAAGTTGATAAGCTCGTTCTTCTATTTGCACTAATTCTTCAGCGCTAAAACCACCGGTGTTAGCAATTGCAGTATACACTTCGTAACCTTTGTCTTCCGACAAATATTTTACACAAAACGAGGTGTCCAAACCTCCGCTAAAAGCTAATAATACTTTTTCTTTCATTTTATTTTAATTTTTTCAATAATTTTTTTGACTGGATTTTTCTTTTGTTTTTCAGGATCGAAAAGCATAGCCGTGCAGATGCAGTAGCGACGATTAGTTCTTTTCAATATATCAGAATTTACACAACCTTCGCAACCTTTCCAAAATTGTTCGTCGTCTGTTAAGTCGGCGAATGTTACAGGTACGTAGCCTAGTTCTGTATTGATTTTCATTACCGCCGCTCCTGACGTTAATCCAAAAAGTTTAGCATTAGGGAAACGCTTTCTTGATAAGTCAAAAGAAAATTTCTTTATGCGTTTAGCTAGCCCCATTCCTCTAAATTTTGGATTCACTATCAATCCCGAATTAGCAACATATTGTTTGTCTCCCCAACTTTCTATATAACAAAATCCTGCAAACTCATCTCCATAAAGAGCTATAATAGCTTTGCCTTCGAGCATTTTTGTTTCGACGTATTCATGCGTGCGTTTTGCAATGCCAGTTCCTCTCACTTTCGACGATTCCTCAATAGTTTTTAGAATTGTGTCGATGTACTTAAAATGACTTTCATTTGCTACACAAATTGTTATGTCGTTTTTCTTCTTCATTTCAACAATGTTAGGTTAGGAATAATTTTTTTTAGTTTTTCTGTAAATATAGTGTGCGAGATATTTTCTTTTAGAACGACAAACACAGTATCGTCACCAGCGATAGAACCCAAAATGACATCTTCTAGTGAATTGTCCACTGCACTTGCAACAACGCTAGCATAACCAGGCGATGTACGTAATACAGCTAAATTTCCCGAAAAGGCCAAACTAATACTACTTTCGGAGGAAACAGATTGTTTACTTTCAGTTTCTATATGAGAGCGATAGTGGTAAAGCCCATTTCTGTCAGGTAATTTTACAATTTTTAGTTCTTTCAAATCTCGAGAAAGGGTCGCTTGTGTACTGGCACAATTGTTTGCAGCTAGTAAGGCCAACAACTCATCTTGATCCTTGATTTTCCTAGAATTAATAAGTTGTGTGATACAATTATGTCTCCATTGTTTCTTATTCATATTTTTATCAAAATGAATATTTTTTCAAAAAATGTCCGCAAAAATAGTTTTATTTGAATATTTATGCAAGAAAAAGGTAAAAAAAGAAGAGATTTTTTGTCTCTTCCATTTTTTTTAGTTTTATAATAAATCAGAATTTATTCAATTCCTTTGACTTTTTTCATTAAATCTTGGTCATTAAGGATTTCTATGATTTCTGCAGAAATGTCATATCCATCAATAGCATATACTACTTGTTCCTGCATTGCACTTGTGGAAAGTATCATGTGGAAACGATTGTCGTTATTGAAATACTTAATTACATCAATCAAATCTTCATGAAGTTTTTGGTTGACTTCTTGTTGTTCTTTAAGAAGTTCTTGTGTGAGTTTTTGATCAAGTTGTTGCAATTCAAGTTCTTTCTTTTGTAGTCTTTCTGCTTCTTTTTCAGCACGTTCGCGACTTAAGAATGCGTTGTTTTCCAATTTGCGTTGGAATTCTTCCATTTCTTCTTGCAATTTTTTTGCTTTTGAATT
>JAGCIZ010000125.1 GCA_017648235.1 Paludibacteraceae bacterium | reverse complement strand
CATCTTAGAAATAGATTTTGATTCATTTTGGTTTGCTTCATTTTGGTTTGATTCACATCCAGTAAACAATAAAAATAAACCAATTAATAAAGTATAAATTAATTTGTTTTTCATATTCAATATTTTTTATCTCTACTCACTTTAAGGCTTTTCGAGTTACTCCGCGCACCATTTCTTCACTTACGCACATAAAAATAGCGTGATGCTAATTTGTTTTTTCTGAATACCTGAGGTCTTCGACTTACCTTATCCTATCAAACTAAACAACAAAGCTCACGCTTGCACGTGAACGTTATCAGTAGTCACTCGATAGGATTTAAAACTTGTCGAAGGTTTCAGATATTCAAGCTATACTTAACGCTATTTCCTAATATTTTCAAGATGTGCGTAAAAAACTACGCATTTACTTCATAGGCAAAAAAAACTTTTAAATTGCTCTCAAAGATAAGAAAAATTAACAAAAAGAGCATTTAAGTTAGATTCCCTAAAAAATTATTAAAAAAACTAAAATATTATTCTTCTTCATTTTCTAAGATTTATTTTTGCAAAAAAAATTAGAATTGAGTATGGGATTTTTAGATAGATTTTTCAACAACGACGTTCCGGTTGTAAAAAACGTCATCATCGTCAACGTTCTATTTTGGTTAGCCACACTAAAATTTCCTTTTTTAGATAATTACTTAGGAATGCACTACTGGGCTTCAAGCAAATTCAACCCCGTACAACTTGTCACCTATTTGTTTATGCACGCCGATTTCAATCATCTGTTCTTTAATATGTTTGCAGTCTTTATGTTTGGAGTTGTCATCGAACGGGTATGGGGAAGCAAGAGGTTTTTACTTTATTACCTTATAACAGGCATTGGTGCTGCAATTGTTCAACAAGTGGTTTGGACAATAGAGTATCAACCATTGATTTCGGCACTGACAAGCGGAAACGTAGAGGAACTTCTTGCTTCGGAAGGGACACTAAGACGTCTTTTTAGCTACCACAGCATAGAGTATCTTTCGCCACTAGACATGAATAAAATGGCAAATACAATTGCAAATTTTCCTGTAACCATTGGCGCTTCGGGTGCTGTTTTTGGTATATTATTGGCTTTTGGTTGGCTTTTCCCCGACGTTAAACTAATGATGATTTTCTTGCCAATTCCTATTAAGGCTCGAGTTTTTGTAGCACTTTATGCCATCGCAGAACTATTTCTTGGCGTTGCAAAATTGTCGAACGACAACGTTGCACACTTTGCTCACCTTGGTGGTATGATTTTTGGAGCATTACTGATACTTTACTGGAAAAAGAAGGGAAATCTATTCTATCATTAAAAAATAAGAAGAAAATGAAATCTTTCAGTTTTACTAAAAATTCAACATTGGTAAACTTAATTTATATCAACGTAGGAATATTCCTTTTTACCAATTTATTGGAAATTGGGTTTACGTTATTTAACCTAGATTCTTTTAATTTTTTAAAATATCTTCACTTAACAGCCCAAACAGATCTTCTTATTAGGCAACCATGGAGCATGCTGACATATATGTTTTTACACACAGATGTTCTACATCTTTTTTTCAACATGATATGTTTATACGGATTTGGGAAGTTATTTCTTAACTATTTTTCTCAAAAGCAATTAGTAGGACTATACCTTCTTGGAGGAATTGGCGCAGGAATATGTTTTATTTGCGCATATAATTTTTTCCCTTTTTTCGCAAATAGTATCAATAAATCATACCTCCTTGGTGCCTCTGGGTCAATTATGGCTATAATCTTAGCCATCGCCTTTTATATTCCAAATCTCGAGGTTCAGCTTTTTCTTATTGGGAAAATCAAACTAAAATGGATTGCTATAGCAATGGTTGCGATAAGTATATATAACACTACATCATCAAATGCAGGTGGAGAATTTGCTCACATAGGTGGTGCACTTGTGGGAATGCTTTATATATATCTTTACAAAAGAGGGAAAGACATTGTTGGTCCTATCAACAAGTTGATTGATAGAATCACTACCTTATTTCGGTCAAAACCAAAAATAAAATTCTCAAAACAACCAAAAACTGATGCTTTTTACAACCAACAACGTAACGCCGACAATCAAACTTTAGATCTTATATTGGATAAAATTAAAAAGTCAGGATATTCAAGTTTGAGCGAAGAAGAAAAAAAACAACTCTTTGATACAAGTAATCGACTATAGATGTTTTTACATCTTCCACTCTTTGTACGGATTTTTGAAAAGATTTGCATTATAATAGCGAACATCGTTGGTTACTTCCTGCGCAACCCAATCTGGTTTTAGGAATTCTTGATCTTCTTTCTCTAATTCAATTTCCGCAACGACAAGTCCTTCATTTTCACCAAAAAACTCATCAACTTCCCATACAAAACCTTCGAATTTGACCTTGTAACGAAGCTTTTCAATTATAGGTTGCTGACAAACGCATTTCAACATTTTTTCAGCATCGTCAAAAGGGATTTCATACTCAAACTCATCTCTAGAGAAACCTATAGTTGCATTTTTTATGGTTATAAATGCCTTTTCTCCATAAATTCTCACACGCACAACTCTATCATTCTCCGAACAAATATAGCCTTGTTTTATTATGATTCCTTGAGAGAATCTTTTATAATCGTCATTCTTTAGTAAAAACTTACGTTCTATTTCTATCATAAACTTTCTTATTTGATTAAACAAAAATAGGATACCATTGGTATCCTATTTTTTCTTTATGCTAACATAAATTTATTCAGCAGTAGTTTCTTCAGCTGCTGGTTCTACAACTACTGCCTCTTCCACAGCAGGAGCTTCTACCTCAGCAACTTTGTCTGCAGCTTTTTTACCACGACGAGTACGTGTTGCTTTCTTAGCTGCTTTTTCTTTCAACATGTTTTCATTGTAGTCAACCAACTCAATGATACACATTTCTGCAGCATCACCAGCACGAAAACCTGTACGCAAAATACGAGTATATCCACCTGGGCGATTAGCTATTTTTTCAGCAATGTTTTGGAACAATTCTGTAACAGCCAATTTATTCTGCAAGTAAGAAAAAACTGTTCTACGTGAAGCTGTAGAATCTTGTTTTGCTTTTGTCAAAAGAGGTTCAATATACTTTTTCAAAGCCTTTGCTTTTGCTGTTGTTGTTGAAATTCTTTTGTGTTGAATCAACGAACAAGCCATATTCGAAAGCATTGCATTACGGTGTGCAGCTTTACGACCTAAATGATTAAATTTCTTATTGTGTCTCATCTTTATTACTCTTTATCTATTTTGTATTTAGAAATATCCATGCCAAAGTTCAAGTTCAAACTTTTTAGTTTTTCCTCCAACTCTGTCAATGATTTTTTACCAAAGTTACGGAACTTAAGCAATTCGCTCTTGTGCAAAGCAACCAATTGTCCCAATGTTTCAAGATCTGCAGATTTCAAGCAGTTCATCGCTCTAACCGACAAATCCATATCAAACAAACGTGTCTTCAACAACTGACGCATATGAAGAATTTCTTCATTGAACTCATCAGAACGTTCATTTTGAATTTCAGCAACCATTTTCTCATCAGAGAACAAAAGGAAATGATAAATCAAAATGTTTGCGGCTTCTTTCAACGCTTCTTTTGGGTGAATCGAACCATCTGTTTCAATTTCCAATGTCAACTTTTCATAGTCTGTTTTTTGACCTACACGATAGTTGTCGTAAACATATTTTACGTTTACAATTGGAGTATAAATTGCATCAACAGGAATTGTTCCAATCATAGCATTTGGATCGCGGTTCTCTTCTGCTGGAGTCCATCCGCGACCTTTGTTGATTGTCAACTCAATATTGAGTTTCACAGTTGGTTCCATTCTGCAAATTACTAAGTCTGGATTCAACACTTCGAATCCGCTCAAAGCATCACCAATTTGACCAGCAGTAAATGCTTCAACTCCCGAAACCTTAATTTTAACTGTTTCTGTAGTTGTTTTTTCAACAATATTTTTGAAACGTACTTGTTTTAGATTCAAAATGATGTTTGTTACATCATCAATAACTCCAGGAATAGTAGCAAATTCATGATCAACACCTTCAATTTTAATCGAAGTAATTGCGTAACCTTCCAACGAGTTAAGAAGAACACGACGCAAAGCATTACCAATTGTAATACCGTACCCTGGTTCCAAAGGTCGGAATTCAAACTTACCATACGAATCAGTAGATTCGATCATAATAACCTTTTCAGGTTTTTGGAATGATAATATTGCCATAATGTTCAACTTTTATTTAGAATACAACTCAACGATTAATTGTTCTTTGATGTTTTCAGGAATATCTTCGCGTTCTGGAGTATGAAGGAATTTACCTGCCATAGCACTTTCATTCCATTCCAACCAAGGATATTTACTATGATTAAATCCAGCCAATGAATTGTTGATTACTTCCATTGATTGGTCTTTTTGACGAACACCAACAACTTGACCTTGTTTCAACAAGTAAGAAGGAATATTAACTACACTTCCGTCAACAGTGATATGTTTGTGAGAAACCAACTGACGAGCTGCAGCACGAGTTGGAGCCATTCCCAAACGATAAACCACATTGTCAAGACGAGATTCTAACAATTGCAACAACACTTCACCAGTAATTCCACGAGAAACTTCCGCCTTTTTGAACAAGTTGCGGAATTGTTTTTCTAACACTCCGTAAGTATATTTAGCTTTCTGTTTTTCTTTCAACTGAACACCATATTCAGATGTTTTTCTTTTACGAGAAACTCCGTGTTGTCCTGGAGGATAATTTTTCTTTGATAAAACTTTATCAGCACCAAAAATTGGTTCTCCAAACTTACGTGCAATCTTTGATTTTGGTCCTATATATCTTGCCATTTCTTTCTAATTTTTAGATGTTAAACTCTTCTTCTTTTTGCTGGACGGCAACCATTGTGTGGCAATGGAGTAACGTCAATAATTTCAATAACTTCGATACCAGCTCCGTGAACAGTACGAATAGCAGACTCGCGTCCATTACCTGGTCCTTTCACATAAGCTTTAACTTTTCTCAAACCAAGATCGAAAGCTACTTTTGCACAATCTTGAGCAGCCATCTGAGCTGCATAAGGAGTGTTCTTCTTAGAACCTCTAAATCCCATCTTACCAGCTGATGACCAAGAAATAACTTGTCCTTCGCTGTTAGCGATACTTACAATGATATTATTAAAAGAAGAATGAACATGAAGTTGTCCAATTCCGTCAACTTTAACAACTCTTTTTTTCGCTGCTACTGCTTTTTTTGCCATATATCAACTTAAATTTAACAGGTTAATTACTTAGTTGCTTTTTTCTTATTTGCAACTGTTTTCTTCTTTCCTTTACGTGTACGAGCGTTGTTTTTCGTACTTTGACCACGCAAAGGCAAACCAATACGGTGACGAATACCACGATAACATCCAATATCCATCAAACGTTTGATATTCAATTGAACTTCCGAACGGAGGTCTCCTTCAACTTTATAACCTGCGCCGATAATTTCACGAATTTTAGCCGCTTGATCGTCTGTCCAATCTTTTACTTTTGTGTCAAAATCGATACCAGCTTCAGCTAAAATTTTTCTTGCACTACTGCGACCTATTCCGTAGATATAAGTCAATCCAACTTCCCCACGTTTATTTTGGGGCAAATCTACTCCTACAATTCTTATTGCCATAAATACATTAAAATTTTTGCAAAGTTACTAAACTATCCCTGACGTTGTTTATACTTAGGGTTTTTTTTGTTAATTACATACAAACGACCTTTTCTTCTTACTATTTTGCAATCGTCTGTGCGTTTTTTAATTGATGCTCTTACTTTCATCTCTCTATTTATATTTTATGTTATTTATACCTAAATGAGATTCGTCCTTTTGTTAAATCATAAGGGGACATTTCTACTTTCACTTTATCTCCGGGAAGAATACGAATGTAGTGCATTCTCATTTTTCCAGAAATATGGGCTGTTATTTCGTGACCATTTTCCAACTCTACACGAAACATAGCATTTGATAATGCTTCTACAATTACTCCATCGAGTTCAATTGCTGCTTGTTTTGCCATTTATTTCAAATTTTCTTCTATAATTCCAAAATCAGACAATATATCTGCTTTTCCTTTTCGTACTGCAACTGCATGTTCAAAGTGTGCTGAACATTTTCCATCAACAGTTCTAGTTGTCCAACCGTCTTTTTCAAAGATTAAACCTCGTTTTCCTTGGTTTATCATCGGTTCTATACAAATAACCATTCCTGTCTTTAGCATCATTCCTGAGCCTCTTCTGCCATAATTAGGAACTTCTGGAGCTTCGTGCATATTTTTACCGATACCATGACCTACCATTTCTCTAACTACAGAATATCCTTTCGACTCACAATAATTTTGCACGGCAAAACCAATATCTCCCAAACGCTTTCCCTCAACTGCTTGCTCTATCCCTAAATAAAGTGAAGTTTTAGTTGCATCCAAAAGTTCTCTAACTTCTTGGTTAACTTCTCCTACACAAAACGTATAGGCAGAATCTCCTACAAAACCATTCTTAAAAGTTCCACAATCAATAGAAATGATATCTCCATCTTTCAAAATTGACTTTTCAGAAGGAATACCATGAACTACTTGATCATTCACAGAAGCACAAATAGACGAAGGGAAACCATTATATCCCTTAAATGCAGGGATTGCACCATTGTCTCTTATGTATTCTTCAGCTATTTTATCCAGAAAAGCAGTCGATATACCTGGTTTGATAATCTTTGCCAATTCAGCCAAGGTTTTGCTAACCAACAAATTACTCTCACGAAGTAATTCAATCTGCTCTTCTGTCTTCAAATAGACCATTTACTTAGTATGCTGCTATAGAACCTGTACGTCCTTTAATTCGTCCTGACTTTGTCAAACCATCATAATGACGCATCAACAAATGACTTTCAATTTGTTGCAAAGTATCCAAAACAACTCCAACCAAAATAAGCAACGAAGTTCCTCCGTAAAACTGAGCAAACTCTCCAGTTATACCAAATACACTTGCGAACGCAGGCATAATTGCTACAAAAGCTAAGAAGAATGAACCTGGCAAAGTTATTCTTGACATAATAACATCAAGATATTCTGCTGTTTTCTTTCCTGGTTTTACTCCAGGAATAAAACCATTGTTGCGTTTCATTTCTTCTGCCATTTGGTTTGGATTAATGGTAATAGCAGTATAAAAATATGTAAATGCAATAATCATCAATGCATAAACAAAATTATACCAAAATCCATTGTTGTCCATGAACACACTCATAAAGCTATCTACAGACTCCGAGTTAAATCCAGCAAACATTATAGGCAACATCATAATTGCTTGAGCAAAGATGATTGGCATTACACCTGCAGCATTTACCTTCAAAGGAATATACTGACGAACACCCCCATATTGTTTGTTACCTACTACTCGTTTCGCATATTGAACAGGAACCTTCCTTGTGCCTTGAACTAATGCAATACTCAACCCAATAACAACAAGTAGAACAACAATTTCTGCCAAGAACATCACTAATCCTCCTGTTGCATCAGTCATACGAGAAGCGAACTCTTTTACTATAGCACCTGGAAAACGAGCAATGATACCAATCATAATAATCATAGAAATACCATTGCCAATTCCTTTATCAGTCATTCGCTCTCCAAGCCACATCACAAACATCGATCCTGCACAAAGGATAATGGTAGAAGATATCTTGAACCACAAACCTTCAGGCAACGCAGCCCCTGCATACGACATTTGTACAGACAAGTTGACCAAATAAGCAGGTCCTTGTAACAAAAGAATCAAAACCGTGAGATAACGAGTAAGTTGATTCATCTTACGACGACCACTTTCTCCCTCACGTTGCATCTTTTGGAAATAAGGAACAGCAATTGTTAAGAGCTGAATAACGATAGAAGCCGAAATATATGGCATAATTCCTAATGCAAATACAGATGCATTAGAAAAAGCCCCTCCTGAGAACATATCCAACAAAGACATCAACCCACTGCTAGTTTGTCCTTGCAAAGCAGATAACGCTTGAGGGTTAATCCCTGGCAATACAATAAAAGAACCAAAACGATAAATCAATATAAACAAGGTGGTTATCAACAACTTTGTACGAAGTTCTTCTATCTTCCAAATGTTCTTTAAGGTTTCAATAAATTTCATAATACTATAGTTTTACAGCACTACCACCTGCAGCAACAATAGCTTCTTCTGCTGATTTAGAGAATGCATGAGCAGCAACTTCCAATTTAGAAGTCAACTGACCATTTCCTAAAATTTTCACTAAATGTTTTTTAGCGATCATACCAGCTGCAATCATTTCTTCAATACCAATTTTTTCTAGTTTATTAGCATCAGCCAATGCTTGGATAGAAGACAAATTAATTGCTTTATATTCTACTCTTGCGTTATTTTTAAATCCAAACTTAGGCAAACGACGTTGCAAAGGCATTTGACCACCTTCAAAACCAATTTTACGAGAATATCCCGAACGTGATTTTGCACCTTTGTGTCCACGAGTTGAAGTTCCTCCCTTGCCAGATCCTGGACCACGTCCAAGTCTTTTATTTGTTTTTATCGAGCCTTCTGCTGGTTTCAAATTACTTAAATCCATCTCTTTTTCTCTTTAAAAATTAATCAATAACTTTTACCAAATGTTTCACATTTTCTACCATACCCAAAATTTGAGGAGTAGCTTCATGTTCTACTATGGCATTCAATTTTTTCAATCCCAATGACACCAAAGTTGCTTTTTGCACTTTTGGGCATTTGATGCTACTTTTAACTTGTTGTATTTTAATTTTTGCCATAAACCGATTATCCTTTAAATACTTTTTCTAATGAAACATTTCTATTTTGAGCAACCATGTAAGCATCACGCAATTCGCTCAAAGCTTTAAATGTAGCCTTAACCAAGTTGTGAGGATTCGAAGATCCTTTTGATTTAGCCAACACGTCTTTAACACCAGCACTTTCAAGAACAGCACGCATAGCACCACCAGCAACTACTCCAGTACCCTGAGATGCTGGCTGGATATATACCTCTGCACCACCAAAATGAGCCAATTGTTCATGAGGAATTGTACCTTTATATACAGGAACTTTGATTAAGTTTTTCTTTGCTGCTTCAGTACCTTTTGCAATAGCTGCTGTTACTTCGCCAGCTTTACCCAATCCCCATCCAATAATACCGTTTTCGTTTCCTACTACAACAATAGCCGAAAAGCTGAATGCACGACCACCCTTTGTAACTTTTGTTACACGATTGATAGCCACTAAACGATCTTTCAATTCAATATCGTTGGTTGATTTAACTCTATTATTTATTGCCATAACCTTTTAAAATTTAAGTCCGCCTTTGCGTGCTGCATCAGCTAATTCTTTTACTCTACCGTGATACAAGAACCCGTTACGATCAAAAACTACAGAAACAACGCCTGCTTCCTTAGCATTCTGAGCAATAAGTTCACCTACTTTTGCAGCTTGCTCTTTTTTTGTCATTTTATCTTTTATACCCAAAGAAGATGCAGATGCAAGAGTTTTTCCTGCTACGTCATCAATGATTTGAGCATAAATCTGAGCATTACTTCTATATACGGTCAAACGAGGTTTTTCCGCCGTTCCCGACACAGTGCTACGAATATGAGCTTTTATTTTAAGTCTTCTTTTTAATTTATCAGTCATAATTGTACTTATTTACAAATTATTTTGAACTTGCGGATTTACCTGCTTTTCTTCTAATTACTTCGCCTTGGAATTTCACACCTTTTCCTTTGTAAGGTTCTGGTTTGCGGAACGAACGAATTTTTGCACAAACTTGACCAAGAAGTTGTTTGTCGCAAGATTCCAAGAACACCAAAGGATTTTGGTTACGTTCACTCTTAGTTTCAATTTTCACTTCGTTAGGTAATCTCAAGAAGATGTTGTGAGTATAACCCAACGAAAACTCTAAAACTTGACCATTACTAGATACACGGTAACCAACACCGACTAATTCCAAAACTTTTTTGTATCCTTCTGAAACACCAACAACCATATTGTTGATTAGTGCACGATACAAACCATGCATCGAACGCATTTGTTTTTCGTCATTAGGACGAGTAACAACACATTGATTGCCTTCAACAGTTACAGTTATATTAGGATTGATTTCTTGAGAAAGTTCTCCTTTAGGACCTTTCACCGTAACAACGTTATCCTTTTGAGTCAATGTAACTCCTGCAGGAATTTGAATTGGTAATTTTCCTATTCTTGACATCGTTTATACCTCCCCTATTAATAAATGTAACACAAAACTTCGCCACCAATTTTCTGGTCGCGTGCTTCTTTGTCTGTCATCACACCTTTAGAGGTAGACAAGATAGCAATACCTAAACCATTTAATACTCTTGGCATATCTTTATAACCAGCAT
>JAGCIZ010000124.1 GCA_017648235.1 Paludibacteraceae bacterium | reverse complement strand
GAAAATGTGGAGCATTTTACACAGCCAAGTCATTTGGATAAAAAAGAGTGGTTGAAGCTTTATATTCCGAGTCGTACTGCATTGGTTTTGAAAAGAAAATAATTTTTTGCTATTTAAAATTTAAAAAAATTAGGTAATAATATTACATTTGTTGGGTAATTAAATTTAGTGTGCTTATGATAAGAAAACTATTCTCTAAAAATTTTCTTTACATTGTTGTTTTATTAGTTGCAAGTATTTCTGTTTTTGGTGCAGAAAAGACGCTACAATTGTCCTCGAGCGCAAAATTTGGAACGGAGTCGGGTTCTACATTAGCTCAAGAAGAGGTTACTTGGACTGCAACTTCTTTATCTGGAGATATCCGCAATACGTTTAATTCGGCAACTTATTTAGGTCAGCAGTTTGGCACTTCATCTGCTCCGTGGACAGGAAAATTTTCAGCTGTATTTTCGGAATCCGTGGTAAGTGTTCGTATTGTGGCAAACACTGGTGGAAAGGCTGATTTGTCAGTTGTGGTTGGTGGTACAACATTTTATTCGGCTTCGCAAGATACTGTTGCGGTAGTGAAGAAAACTGATGTCAGTCCTAATACTTACGAATTTACAGGATCAGGAAGTGGTGAACTTGTAATTTCGGTTTCTAATACATCTCAGGCGTTCTATCTTAATTCAGTTGTAGTTACCACGGTTTCGGGAAGTTCTATTGTTGTAAATCCTACTACATTGAATTTTGAAGAGGTAGTTGTGAATGAGTCTAAAAGTTTAACATTTGTTTTGAACGGATCGGGGTTGACAAGTGCTGTATCTTTGACAACGAATAATGCATTGTTTTCGGTTTCTCCAAGTTCAGTTTCTCCAGTAGATGGGTTAATAAATAACCAACTAATTACGGTGACTTATTCTCCTACTGCAGTTTCAAATATTTCTTCTACAGCTATTATTGCAATGAATTGCGGAGGTACTGTTGCGTCAGTTTCTGCTTCTGGTGTTTGCGTAGCAATGCCTATTTTTGAATTGGTTGCTGATGCTAGTAATCTTCTTGAGGGTGATGAAATAGTTCTTGTTAGTGCCGATGCTTATAGTGGTAATTATTATGCGATGAATAAGTTTGTTGGTGGAGATAATAATTGTAAATCAACTATTGTTCAAGTAGAGGATAACCAAATAGGCGTTAGCCCATCTTCTGATATTGCAATAATTACTTTGGAGGGAAATTCTGCTTCTGGTTGGAATTTGAGTACTTCTGAAGGATACTTTTATGCGGTATCTAGTTCTTCTAATTATATGAAAGCAAAAGCGGAAGTTGACGAATCCGCTACTTGGGATATTTCCATTGGATCAGAAGCCTCCATAGTTGCTAGGGGGGATAAAACGAGAAATAATATTCGTTTTTATGCAACGGTAAGTTCGCAACTGTTTTCGTGTTACGAATCGGGAAAGCAAAAAGCAGTTGCTATTTATAAGAAAAAATCTCAAGGTTCTACGGGTATAGAGAATCCAGTTATTAAACCATCTCGTGAAGTGAGTGAGCAAAAAGTTTATGCAAGTAATGGTGTGGTTTATGCGAAATTTAATGGAACGAAGTCGATAAAAGTTTTTGCAATTACAGGACAAATTCTTGATAGCAAAATGGCAACAAACAATTATAGTATTGCGTTGAGAAATGGAATTTATATTGTGAAACTAAATCAACAGACCTACAAGGTTTTGGTGAAGTAAAGAATATTGAGTCGAAATAAAAAAGAAGGATTGGATCCAATCCTTCTTTTTTTATGAACCAAATTATAGAGGTTAGATTTTTTTGAAGAAATCGTTGCCTTTGTCGTCTACTAGAATGAATGCTGGGAAATCTTCAACCTCAATTTTCCAAATAGCTTCCATTCCAAGTTCTGGATATTCTACGCACTCTATACTTTTGATGTTGTTTTGTGCTAAGATAGCTGCTGGTCCACCGATTGAACCAAGGTAGAAACCTCCGTGTTTTAGACAAGCGTCAGTAACTGATTGGCTGCGGTTTCCTTTTGCTAACATAATCATTGAACCTCCATGGCTTTGGAATAGGTCAACGTATGAATCCATGCGACCAGCAGTAGTTGGTCCCATTGATCCACATGCCATTCCTGCAGGAGTTTTTGCGGGTCCTGCATAGTAAATAGGATGATTTTTTAGGTATTCTGGCATTGGTTCTCCGTTGTCCAAGCGTTCTTTTATTTTTGCGTGGGCAATGTCGCGTCCAACAATAATTGTTCCGTTTAGCGATAAGCGTGTGGAGACAGGATATTTTGTTAATTCTTTCAAAATATCTGACATTGGCTGATTGAGGTTGATTTTTACAGCATTGCCTTCTCCAGTATTGCGAAGTTCCTCTGGAATTAAAGAAGATGGATTGTCATCCATTTTTTCAATCCAGATACCATCTTTGTTGATTTTGCATTTGATATTCCTATCGGCTGAACAACTTACTCCAAGCCCGATAGGGCAACTAGCTCCATGACGTGGCAAGCGGATGATTCGAATGTCGTGAGCCAAATATTTACCACCAAATTGAGCTCCAAGACCTATTTTGTAGGCTTCTTCAAGTACTTGTTTTTCTAACTCTATATCGCGAAAAGCTCGTCCGTATTCATTTCCCGAAGTTGGTAACTCATCGTAATAGTGAGTGGAGGCAAGTTTTACGGTTAAAAGATTCTTTTCGGCAGAAGTTCCGCCAATTACAAAAGCAATGTGATAAGGAGGACATGCTGCAGTTCCAAGTGATTTCATTTTTTCTACCAAGAAAGGAACAAGTGTTTTAGGATTAAGCACTGCTTTTGTTTCTTGATACAAATAAGTTTTGTTGGCCGAACCTCCACCTTTTGTTACGCACAAAAAGTGATATTCCATTCCTTCTGTTGCTTCAATATCGATTTGAGCAGGTAGATTGCATTTTGTATTTATCTCGTCGTACATATTAAGAGGTGCATTTTGCGAATAACGCAAATTTTCTTCCGTATATGTTTTGAAAACACCTAATGAGAGCGCTTCTTCGTCGCAGTATCCTGTCCAAACTTGTTGACCTTTTTCTCCATGAATAATTGCGGTTCCAGTGTCTTGGCAAAGAGGAAGTTT
>JAGCIZ010000123.1 GCA_017648235.1 Paludibacteraceae bacterium | reverse complement strand
ATACGTTCATCAACAATACAGCCAACATAGCTCCTTCGGGGTAACCGTTATTGTATAGACGAATAACTATTGTGATAGCTCCGATTAAGAATCCGTAGATATATTTACCAACATTTGTTCTTGCTCCTGTTACAGGGTCAGTTGCCATAAAGACTGCAGCAAAAGCAAAACCTCCTAAGCAGATGTGGTCAACGGGAGTCAAGAATGATCCTGGATAAATTGGAGATGCAAATGTGTTTGCCTATAGTGCCATTGCAAAACCTCCGGCAAATACTGACAACATAATTCTCCAGCTTGCAATTCCTGTGAATAACAATATTGCAGCACCAATAAGAATTGCTAGTGTTGAAGTTTCACCGATTGAACCCGGAACCAATCCCAAGAAATAATCCCATGTTGAGATGTTATTTCCAACGATATCTGTCAATTGAACTGAACCTGATGTTTGAGTTGCCAATTGTCCAAGAGGAGTAGCTCCTGAGAATCCTTCAACAACCTCTCCTGCTCCCATTCCAAATGTATCTGATGTGCGAACAAATACGCTATCTCCAGACATTTTTGAAGGATATGCAAAGAACAAGAATGCACGAGTGATAAGTGCTACGTTGAAGATGTTCATTCCTGTTCCACCGAAAATCTCTTTTGCGAATATTACTGCAAATGCTGTTGCAACTGCAATCATCCACAATGGAGTATCAACGGGGACAATCATAGGAATCAACATTCCTGACACCAAGAATCCCTCTTGAATTTCGTGTCCGCGAAGTTGAGCCGAAATGAACTCAATTCCCAAACCTACCACATACGATACTACAATTTTAGGCAATACAGCCAAGAATCCGTAGATAAATGTTGTAATGAAGCTCTCTGTTGCTCCGATTGCCAAGTAGTGTTGATATCCCACATTATACATACCAAACAAAAGTGCCGGCAATAGAGCAATGATAACAACTGTCATTGTTCTTTTGCTATCTATTGAGTCGTGAACGTGCACTCCTGATTTTGATGTTGCATTGGGAACAAATAGAAATGTTTCAAACCCTTCGAATACTGATTGAAGTTTTGCAAACTTTCCACCAGGTTCGAAATTAGGTTTAATCTTGTCGATATATTTTCTTAATTTCTCCATATTGTGCAAATAATTTTTCCTTATTAGTTCATCTCTTTCATTAGAGCATCCAATCCATTACGAATTATTTGTTGCAATGGGAGTTTTGATGTATCAACAAACTCGCAAAGAGCAAAATCTTCGGGAGCAACCTCATAAATACCTAGGTTCTCCATTTTATCAATATCGAATGCTATTACTGCTTTTACCAAGAACTCGGGAAGTATATCCATTGGGAATACGCTATCATACTCGCCTGACATGATAATACCTCTCTCTCCACCACGCAAACGGGCGTCGATGTTATATTTTTTGTCCTTACCAAACAACCAAGAACAAAATGTACGACTTACACTGAATTTTCCACAACCCGGAGTAGCCCAACCTACAAACTCGTTGCAATCATCTCCTTCAGGAATGATTGTTACTTGTGATGAGTATGCACGAAGATAATCCTCTGCAGAAACTTTTGTTCCAGTCAATACGTTACCACTGATTATGCGTTGATTGTGATCTGCTTTTTTAACGTTTCCTGAGATTATTGAAGCGATTGATGCGCCAACTACAGTTTTTACGTATTGTGGAGCCTCAACCTCTGAACCAGCAAGAGTTATTGTACGTGTAAAATCAAGTTTACCTGTAGTAAACAAACGACCAATCAAAAGCAAATCAAATGCCGACATTGTCCAAACAACCTCTCCTTTGTTTACAGGAGCGATATTTGCTATTTGTACTCCAACATTTCCTGCCGGGTGTGCACCTTTGAATTTAACAACCTCACACCCTTTCAATGTAAGTTTGCTATCTGCTTTTACACCAACATAAACTTTACCGGCTGTTAGTTTAGCAATTGCGTCGATACCTGCTTGCAATGCAGCCTCTTCGCCCTCTGCCACATACTCGAAATCAGGAGCCAAAGGAGCAGAATCAAATGCAGTTACAAATATATCACGGGGTGCAACCTCGGGATTTGCAATTACATCGTATGGGCGTTGTTTGATGTATGCGAATAGTCCGCTTTTCAACAAAGTCTCTTTCACCTCTTGAGCATTCATTTTGCCTGCATCAAGTGTTCCGAAATCAACACCATCAAACTTACCGTCCGATTTTACTACT
>JAGCIZ010000122.1 GCA_017648235.1 Paludibacteraceae bacterium | reverse complement strand
ATAAAATACATGGCAAAAAATCATCGAACATTAAAAAATGTTATGAGAGGCATATTTAATAGAATATGTTTAGCATTAGCAAGAAATTTATTTCCTGCACAATTGCGTATGCCATTTTATCGTGCAACAGGTATGAAAATTGGTAAAGGAACAAAAATAGCAGCTACGGTTGACGTTGACCAATCCTCACCTGAATTGATATCAATTGGCGAAAACGTATGGATTACTCGTGGAGTAATGCTACTATGTCATCAACGTAATTTATCTGAATATGAAGTTGGTAAACCTGTAATGGAATGTGAGTTAAAATATCAACCCATAGTTATAAAAGATGGAGCACATATAGGTATAGGATCTATTGTTATGCCAGGAGTAACCATTGGAGAGGGGGCTATAATAGGTGCGGGCAGTGTAGTGACTCGCGACATTCCAGCTTATTGCGTTGCCGTAGGAGTCCCAGCTAGAGTAATAAAAACTTTTGAAAATTAGGAGAATTTTAATCATGAGAATTTGGATTGATATTACGAATACTCCTCACGTAAATACGTTGATGCCTATCATTCGTCATCTTGAAAGGCAAGGACATCATTTGATTTTTACGGCTCGAGATTTCTCAGAGACTTTACCTCTACTTGCAAAACATAATATAAAACCTATAGTTTATGGGAAATATAAGGGTAAAAGTAGAGTTAAAAAAGTATGTGGATTGTTACAACGCATGTGGATGTTGCTATTTAAGTTGCCACAATTTGATTTGGCTCTCTCGTTAGGAGGGAATTACACTTCGGCAATTGCATGGTTGCGCAGAAAAAAATCTATTGTCTTCTCCGACAACGATATCTCCTTCAAATTTTTCTCCTTCGCCATGGGTAGCTACTTTATCTTCCCATTCTACTTCAAATATCAAAAAATTCAAAAAAGATATCGAATAAAAGATAGTCAGATACGCACTTTCCAAGGATTTAAGGAAGATATCTATATTGCTAATTTTGAGCCAGATATGGATTTTATAAAACAACTTCCATTTAAGGATTTCATCACTATTCGTCCGGAAAATCTAAAAGCATCGTACGTCCCAAAAGATAGCACCACTATTGTTCCTGCTTTATTCGAGGTTTTTAAGGATGAAAACATTCTTTTTCTACCTCGCTACGAAGAAGAAAAAAAGATGGCAGAAGGATATTCAAACATTTGGTATCCCGAATCTCCATTATCAGGTTTAGATGTATGTTACTACACAAAAGCGATGCTTACAGGAGCAGGAACATTTGCTCGTGAAGCAGCGTTGCTCGGCGTGCCTGCAGTGAGTTTTTTTCCATCAGAAGTATTCTTAACCGTAGACGAAGTAATGCAAGAAATGGGTATCGAATTTAAGTCGCGCAATGCTCAAGAGATAAAAAACTATGTAAACAAAGCCGAAAAGAAAGCCGCTTCCACAACTCGTAGTAAAGTAGTATTGAGAGAGGTGTTGAACATCATTGACAACATTATTAAAGAAAATAGTTAATATACCGTATTTTTGTAACAAATAACGAAAAAATATGCTTATCACACTTATTGCAGGAGCACGACCAAATTTTATGAAAATTGCACCTCTTATTAAGGCTATTCAAAAAGCCAATAGTGAGGGGAAAAACATACATTATCGTTTAGTACATACGGGTCAACATTACGACAGAAACATGTCCGATACTTTTTTTAGTGAATTGGGCATTCCAATGCCAGATGTTAACCTTGGTTGTGGAGGAGGAACACAAGCCGAACAGACTGCTGCTATTATGGTAGCTTTTGAAAAAGAGTTGCAACAACATCCGTCTGATCTTGTGCTTGTAGTTGGTGATGTAACGAGTACAATGGCATGTTCAATAGTTGCAAAAAAATTGAACACGAAAGTTACGCACGTTGAAGCAGGAATCCGTAGTTGGGATTTAACAATGCCTGAAGAAATCAACCGCATGGTGACCGATTGTTTGGCGGATTTCTATTTTACAACATCGGAAGTAGCCAATCAGAATTTGCGTCAGATGGGAGTTTCTGAAAGTCGTATTCACTTCGTGGGCAATGTGATGATAGATACTTTACTTGCTAATAAAAATCGATTTAAGCGTCCAAAAATCTACGATGAATTGCAACTAAAGGAAAAGGAATATATTGTTCTGACAATGCATCGCCCAGCGAATGTCGATGAGGAGCAACATCTAAAATCGCTCATGGAGCAAATCATTACAAACGTGCACAAACTTCCAATCATATTCCCAATTCATCCTCGTACAGCAAAAATTTTCTACCATCTATGGGGAAATGAAGAACAACTTAAAACTATTTTTCCAAATTTACACATTGTGGAACCAATGGGATATTTGGAGTTCAATTATCTTGTAGAACATTCGAAGGCTGTTATTACAGACTCTGGTGGTATTACCGAGGAAACTACCGTAATGGGTATTCCATGTATCACTCTCCGTGATAATACCGAACGCCCCGAAACTTGTACCATTGGAACCAACGAACTCATTGGTACTGATCCCAAGAACATAAAACCCGCTTTGGATAAATTATTTGCTGGAGAATGGAAAATAGGAGCAATCCCTCCACTATGGGATGGCAATGCTGCTAAGCGCATAATAGAAGTTTTAGGAAAGATGTGAGAAAAGTTTCTTACTTTTGAGGAAAATTTAGAACAGATGAGTCAGAATATAGAAAAGATTCTTTTTTTGGATATTGAAACTGTTCCTCAGGTCTCTTCTTTGGATGAGTTTTCAGAAGAAATGCAACAACTTTGGAGCGACAAAGCAACATCTATCCGAGAAAGGAATGTTGAAAAATATCAAAATTATTCTTCGGAAGAATTTTATTTTAAGAACGCTGGAATTTATTCTGAGTTTGGAAAGATTGTTTGTATTTCTGTGGGTTATTTTTATTCTAAGGATGGAAAACAATTTTTCCGAGAAAAATCATTTGCAGACGACAATGAAAAGAAACTGTTACAAGATTTTGCTTCAGTGTTGCAAAAATTTATGAAGACACCCGAATATGTTATTTGTGGTCATAATATAAAAGAATTTGATGTTCCATTTATTTGTCGACGAATGTTGATAAATAGAATCAATTTGCCAAACTGTTTACAAATCTCAGGTAAAAAGCCTTGGGAGATTCCTTTTATTGATACGATGGAAATGTGGCGTTTTGGCGATTATAAGAATTATACTTCCTTAAAACTTCTTACGGCTGTTTTTGGTATACCTACACCGAAAGACGATATTGATGGTTCTCAAGTGGCGTCGGTATATTATAATGAAAAAGATTTGAAACGTATCTCTCATTATTGCGAAAAGGATGTTCTTGCGACGGCTCGTTTGTATTTAGCATATAATAATTTACCTCAAATCGATGATAATTTTGTCGAACTTGCTTAAAATTTGTTTTTATGAAAAAAATAATTATTCCTTT
>JAGCIZ010000011.1 GCA_017648235.1 Paludibacteraceae bacterium | reverse complement strand
TCCCAAAGAACGCATATCCAAAAGTCCGGTCATATCCACCACCAAATTGTTGTAACCAAACGTAGTGCCTCGCTCGCAGAGCAACACTTTGTCATTACCCACCGAACGTATTTTTTCCACCACGTTTTTCATATCCCAAGGGGCCATAAACTGCCCTTTTTTTACATTCACCACTCGATTGGTACGAGCTGCAGCCACGAGCAAATCGGTCTGCCGAGCCAAGAATGCAGGAATTTGCACCACATCGGCAACATTGGCAACCTCATTATATTGCCACGCCTCATGCACATCGGTAACAATGGGCAAATCGAACTCAGTTTTCACTCGCTGCAAAACCTTCAAACCCTGCTCAAGACCAACACCCCGAGCCGACGACAAGGACGAGCGATTAGCTTTATCGAACGACGACTTGAACACCAAGTTCAAACCCAAACGTTCACAAATACGTTTTAGCGATTCGGCTGTTGTGAGCGTAGTTTTTTCGTCCTCAATCACACACGGACCTGCCAAAAGAACAAACCGACCGTTTCCACCAATGGCGAAACGATCGGCAATATTTATTTTCATCGTAGGAACTAAAATCATTTACGCTTGTAGATTTTCACCCAATCGATAGAGAATCGTCCTGTACGTCCTTTCTCTTTTTCTAAAATGAATGAATTGAACGTCATAAAGAGTTCCTCTTGAGGAATGTTGTTTTCAGTACGGAAAACTTCTAAATTATTTACGTACCAAATCAACTCCTTTTCAGTCCATTCAAGCGAATAAACGTAGTACTGTTTGCGACAAATTCCTTTGATTTGTTCCTCTTCTATCTGACCAGCAGTGGCATTTCCTACCACAATGCGTTTACCGTTGAAGTGAAAAACATTGATATGATTATTTTTATTCTCTCCCGAAAGCCAAAATGCGTGATGCAATTTTCCTGTACAACGGATTTTTGCAGAGAAAACACCACCTTTTTGAGCAAAAGTTTTGGCATGAACCACATCGGATGTAAAGTGAAACGTTTTGTCAATAAAACCACGTTTTGCATTCCAAGCAGGTGCATTTTTAGTTTCCTTAATGGTAGAAATTTGTAGTGCTTCGTCAATTGTTGTATTTGCACCTTCGTTGTTTGCTTGCTTTTCGTTGTCAAATGAATGGAACTCTTTTTTCAAACTATCGGCCTTGTATCTAAAACCAGATTCCCATTTTTTAGAATTCAATGTTGTTCCATCAAAATCATCAATAAAGGTTAATTCCAAGTTTCTAATTTCATCGAAAATAGATGGTTCTATTTCGTTGTAGAAAATAATATCAGGATTATCAGCAACACGGAAAAAACGTTGCTCTGTTTGGTAATCCTCTGTGGTTTCCCAGCGACACTTATTTGCCCAAAACTCATTATTCTTTTGGAACTCAGGAGTAGAAACCTGCTGCTGAAGTTTAACATACTCATCCAAAATAAATGATTCGTGGAAACGAACATAGTTTTTGTAAACTTTCGATTTTTCAATTGCCTTGAAACGTTTAAGCTCTTCCGATTTTTTCACCTCTTTTCGGTTGCCAAGAAGCTCGTATTCAGGTGTTTTCTTAAATTCCAAGAATTCGATTAAATCCTTATCATCCTTATGCTCAAGGTAGAACATAAGAGATTTGTTCTCACTAAGTTTTTTGAACTTTTTACTAACACGATACTCTTCCGTATCCTTGTACTTACGATACAAAAGAAGTTTCTTCTTTTCCTTAAATTCTGCCGATTTAACAATCTCGTACAATTCTTGGTATTCCTCCAATTCCTTACTACTTGCAACTCTTTCGTAACGAACAAACTTTTCCATCAATTGGCGCATTTCCCTTTCGAAACGTGCTGTTGATTTCAATTTACCAAACAATTTTTTCCAATAAAGATTCATCGATATAAAAAATTTAGTTTTTATTCTTCTTTCTTTTCTAAAATACTCACACACTCCTCCACCGAATTGCAAACGCACAGACGTGAAGTTCTAATATATCCAAGTTGTTCTTCTTGCATTCGGCGTATTTGTTGCAAAATGCCATCGTAATAACCATCAACGTTTACAAGAATTACTTGCAATTCGTTGTAACCAAGCATTGCTGACGATATCGTATCAAACATTTCGTCAAAAGTACCAAATCCACCCGGCAACACCACACAAACATCAGAATAGTCCTTTAGTAACTCCTTTCGTTCCGCTAGTGTTTCAACACAAAGCAACTCATCGCAAATATCCGACTTCCGCCCTTTATCAATCACATTTTGAGGCACTATACCAACTATGTAACCACCTTCTTCGCGTACCGCTTGTGCTACAGCATCCATCAATCCACCCGTTGCTCCACCATACACTAACGTATGCTCGTTTTGAGCAATCCAAACGCCCAAACTTCTTGCTTGAAGTTTAAACTGGTCGGACACAAGGTCACTTGAGGCACAAAATACAGAGATATTCATTCTCTTAAGCGTCTATATTAGCGTAAGTTGCATTTTCTTCGATAAATACACGGCGAGGTTCAACTTCATCGCCCATAAGCATTGAGAATATTCTATCTGCCTCGGCTGCATTTTCGATAGTTACTTGCTTCAACACCCTACCTTCTGGCGAAAGCGTTGTTTCACGAAGTTGCTCAGGATTCATTTCTCCAAGACCTTTATAGCGTTGTGAATGAATACCTTGCTCGCTACCATTACCATATTTACTAATAAATGCCAATCGTTGCTCATCGTTCCAACAGTACTCTTTCACTTTACCTTTTGTACACAAATAAAGTGGCGGAGTTGCAATAAACACGTGTCCTTCCTCAATCAAAGGACGCATGTGACGGAAGAAGAATGTCGAAAGCAATGTTGCAATGTGACTACCATCCACATCGGCATCGGTCATAATTATCACTTTATGATAACGAAGTTTTGAAATATTCAAAGCCATCGGATCTTCTTCTGTTCCTATAGTTACACCAAGTGCTGTGTAAATGTTTCGAATTGTTTCACTCTCGAGTACTTTGTGATGCATTGCTTTCTCTACGTTCAAAATTTTTCCTCGAAGCGGAAGAATTGCTTGGAATTTAGAGTCACGACCTTGCTTTGCCGAACCACCAGCAGAGTCACCCTCCACAAGGAACAATTCGCATTTCGAAGGATCGCGCAATGAACAATCGGATAATTTTCCAGGAAGACCACCGCCTCCCATTGGCGATTTGCGTTGTACCAAATCACGAGCTTTGCGGGCTGCAATACGAGCTTGTGCCGCCAAAACAACTTTATCAACAATCATCTTTGCTTCTTTTGGATGTTCTTCTAAATAAGCAGAAAGTGTTTCATTTATTGCAACTTGTACAGCACCAGAAACCTCACTATTACCAAGTTTTGTTTTTGTTTG
>JAGCIZ010000121.1 GCA_017648235.1 Paludibacteraceae bacterium | reverse complement strand
TTCATATTTTTCTGCTCCAAAAATAATTATTATTCCACAGAAAAAAAATTTTAACAAAAAAACATAACTTTGTTGCTCAAAAAAAAATCTAACTAAGTTGTCATTTAGAACAAAATGGACTTTCTTTTATCAACAATTCAAAATAATACTTCCCCATTTTTAGTGGCTTTTTTGTTGGGTTTATTTATAAACATCAGCCCATGTCCGCTCTGCACCAATATCACTACGCTTGCCTTTTTAGGGAAGGATTTAGGCAACAAAAGGAAACTTTTACGAAATAGTTCTCTTTATGTTTTAGGAAAAATTTCTGCATACACAATTTTAGCTACAACTCTTTACTTCATAGCAGACAAACTGAAAATCAGAAACCTATTTGAATCCTATGGAGAAAAGATTTTAGGAATAATTCTCATTATAGCAGGAATTCTATTGCTTGATGTTATAAAATTTCACAAACACAATGAAAATTGCAACCACAAGCATTTTTCTCCCCAAAATTATTTTAGCAGAAAAGGAGCTTTTTGGTTAGGAGTTGCTTTCGCCTTAGCTTTCTGCCCTTATAGCGGAGTAGTTTATTTCGGCATGCTACTTCCACTAAGCGTAGAATCCGCATGGGGATTGGTACTTCCAATAATATTTTCGATAGGGAGCATACTTCCAATTCTTATTATTATTGGCTTATTATCATATAGTTCGTTCTCTATCAAATCTTTACAGAACAGACTAAATGCCATTAACATTTATTTACAACGTATCTGCGCCATTATATTTCTACTCGTAGGCATTTACATTTGCTTGTCAAGTTTTGGTTTTCTAGAACACCAACATTAATCATCGCTTTCTTCCAAAAACATTATAGAGAATTGTTCCAACTTGCATAAAAATAAGTACTTTTGCTCTCTCTTTGATAAAATACGTTATGCAACAATCGGAAATTCAAAGTATAAAACAACGTTATGGAATCGTGGGCACCGCTCCTCAGCTTGATCAAGCAATTGATATTGCTGTGCAAGTTGCAAGTACTGATTTGTCGGTACTTATAACCGGGGAAAGTGGTGTTGGGAAAGAAAACTTTCCACAAATTATTCATCAGCATAGTTATCGCAAGCACAATAGTTATTTTGCAATCAACTGCGGTGCTATTCCTGAAGGGACAATAGATTCCGAACTTTTTGGACATGAAAAAGGTGCTTTTACAAGTGCCTCTTCCGATAGAAAAGGATATTTTGAAATAGCCAATGGAGGAACAATTTTTCTAGATGAAGTTGGAGAGTTGCCTCTTTCTACTCAAGTAAAATTGCTTCGTGTGTTAGAAGCCGGAGAGTACATACGAGTTGGGTCGTCAAAGGTTCAAAAAACCGACGTGCGCATTATTGCTGCAACAAATGTAAATCTGCAAAAGGCTATTCAAAACGGACAATTCAGAGAAGATTTGTTTTATAGATTGAACGCTGTTCCCATTTATGTTCCACCTTTGAGAGAACGTAAAAATGACATTTTATTGCTTTTCCGCAAATTTGCTTCTAATTTCTCGGAAAAATACAATATGCCTCCGATAAAACTCACTGAAGACGCACAAAATCTATTGACTCATTATTATTGGAAAGGAAATATCCGCCAATTGAAAAATGTCACCGAACAAATTTCCATTATTGAGCAAAATAGAGAAATCTCTTCAAGCGTATTGCAACACTATTTACCCCAAGAAGAAGCAATTTATTCGCCAGCATTGTTGCTTGATAACCAAACAACTAACAATAAAAAATCATTCAACAGCGAAAGAGAAATTTTGTATCAGGTGTTGTTCGACATGAAAAAAGACATGAATGACCTAAAAGCATTAGTTAATATTCTTATGCAGCAAAAAGATGTAAACATTGACATCTCACCTGCTTCAGGAACACTAATGAAGATTGATTCTGTCATTTCTCCGAAAATAGAAAAAGAAAATTCCACAACCTTCAACGGAAGAATTATTCAACCATCAGACAACAACATACAAGATACCGAAGAATATGTAGAAGAAACTCTTTCTCTTGCCGAAACAGAAAAAAATACCATTATAAAAGCATTAGAAAAACATAATGGAAAACGTAAAGCTGCTGCTCAAGATTTACAAATTTCGGAACGCACACTTTTTAGAAAAATAAAAGAATATGGTTTGGATTAGAAGAATATCTGTCGCATGTTGCCTTGTGGTAATTGCTTTCATGCTTAAATCATGCGCCGTTTCATTTAAGTTCAATGGCACATCTATTGATTATACAAAAATCAAAACCATTTCAATTGCCGACTTCCCAAACAAAGCCACATTGGTTTATCCGCCAGTTGCCATACAACTAAACGAAGCTTTGCAAGATATTTATCGCAAACAAACTCGTTTGGAAATTCTTGACCGCAATGGAGATTTAGAAGTTGAGGGAGAAATAACGGGATACACTCTACAACCTCTTTCAATAAGAAGCGATGCTTACGCTGCCGAAACAAGACTTACGTTGACTGTGAGAGTTCGTTTCACCAACAATAAAAATCCAGAAGAAGACTTTGAACAATCATTCTCTGCATTTCAAAATTTTGAAAGTAGCAAAATGCTTACCGATGTTCAGGATGAGTTAATTACTGTGATGATTGATGAAATTGTGGACCAAATCTACAATAAAACTGTTGCTAATTGGTAAACTTACGTATGTCTCAAAACAAAGGAGTTGTAATCAAAAACACAGGAAAATCCTATTGGGTGCGCACACAAAATGGTGTAACTACGGAGTGTTTTATCAAAGGCAATTTCAGAATTAAAGGTATAAAAAGTACTAACCCGATTGCTGTTGGAGATGTTGTAGATTTTGACAACAACAATCTCATTTACAACATATACGAAAGAAAAAATTATGTTGTACGCAAACCGACTAATCTATCAAAACAACTTCATATTATTGCAGCAAACATAGACCAATCGTTACTGATTGTAACTCTAAAAGAACCTGAAACATCAACCATCTTTATTGATAGATTTTTGGCAACATGCGAAGCGTACAACGTAAATGCAATACTTGTTTTCAATAAGACAGATTTACTTAACAACGAAGAAAAAGAATATCTTGATGCCATAAAATTTTTATACGAAAGTATTGGATATAAATGCGTTTGTATTTCGGCTGTTGATAAAAATGATTCCAACAAAATAAAAACTCTACTAAAAAACAAAACCTCCTTGCTTTCAGGAAATTCAGGCGTAGGGAAATCAACAATTGTAAATGCTGTTGTAGAAAAAAACATCACTCGTACTGCAAACATCTCGGCATATCACCACAAAGGAATGCATACTACCACTTTCTCTGAAATGTTTCAGATTGACGAAAATACATTCATAATTGACACTCCCGGCATTAAAGGTTTTGGCACTGTCGATTTTGAAAAAGAGCAAGTTGGACATTATTTCAAAGAGATTTTTGAGGCATCAAAGGAATGTCGATTTGACAATTGCACACACACTCACGAGCCAAATTGTGCAGTTCTTCAAGCAATTGAAAATCAAACAATTTCAGCGTCCAGATACCAAAGTTATTTGAGTATTTTGGAAGATGCTCAAAAAGAAAAATATCGATAATTTGACTAAAAAAAGTGTCTGCCATCTACATTCATATTCCATTTTGCAAAACACGATGTACGTATTGCGACTTTCATTCAGGAACTAATTTCTCTTTGAAAAAAGAATATATTGAAGCACTAAAAAAAGAAATTTCTTTACGAAAAAACTATCTTAAAAATCAGTGTATAAAAACAATATATTTTGGAGGTGGAACTCCTTCGCTTCTTGAATTTGAAGATTTGAAAAGCATATTCGAAGCCTTAAATCAAAATTTTGACCTAAAAAATTGCGAAGAAATAACACTAGAATGTAATCCCGACGATTTATCAGAACATTATATTCAACAACTCAAAAACCTTCCTATCAATCGTTTAAGCATTGGTATTCAAAGTTTTAATAACAACGAATTAAAGTTTATCAATCGGCGTCATTCAGCAAAGCAAGCAGAAGAAGCTGTGAAATGTTGCCAACAAAATGGTTTCTCAAACATAAGTATCGATTTAATTTTCGGTCTTCCTTTTCAAACACCAGAATCATTTGAATATAATTTAGATAAAGCGTTAGAACTAAACATTCAACATATTTCTGTTTATGGTTTAACCTTTGAAAATGGGACAAAAATAGAACTACAAAGGCAACGAAAACTGTTCAATGAAATTGACGAAGAAACTTCTATCTTGATGTACCAAACTGCAATTAAAAAACTAACTTATAATGGATTTGAGCACTATGAAATTTCTAATTTTGCAAAACCAGGAAGGAGGTCAAAGCACAATTCTTCGTATTGGAACGGGACACATTATTTGGGACTAGGAAGCGGAGCACATTCTTTTAATGGCACATCTCGCCAATGGAACGTTTGCAACACAAAACATTATATTTCACTTTGCAATTATTTCGAAATTGAACATCTTTCTCAAGAAGATATTTATAACGAGTTAGTAATTACTAATTTACGAAAAAAAGAAGGTATTTCTCTTGATCTTATTTCTAAAAAATTTGGAGACAATATCTATAATCATTGTAAAAAAACGGCTCAATACTTTTTGGAGAATCAATTACTCGAAGAGAAAAATAATCATTTGAAGTTAACACAAAAAGGAATACTTTTGTCTGATAGCATAATACAAGATTTGATGATTTAGTTATGAAAGAGGTTAATTATACTGTTGGTGATGTTTGTAAAGTTTTAGAAGACTTTGCTCCACTTTATTGGCAAGAAGATTACGATAATTGTGGTCTAACAATTGGGGATAAAACTAAAAAAGTTTCATCGATTTTACTTTGCATCGATATAACCGAAGATGTCATTGAAGAGGCTTTAGCACTTAATTGCCAAATGATAATAAGTCATCATCCATTAATCTTCTCTGGATTAAAACATTTTTGTGAACAAAGTTATGTAGAACGTTGCGTTGCTAAGGCCTTAAAAAACAACATTGCAATTTACGCCGCACACACTTGTTGGGACAATGCTCCAAATGGTGTAAATTACAAGATTGCAGAGAAAATAGGATTACAAAACATACAAACATTGGTTCCAAATAAAAACTTTGCAGAAAACGTAGGAAGTGGAGTTATTGGAGAACTTACAACAGAAGAAAACGAGCTTGAATTCTTAAATCGAGTAAAAGAAACTTTTACTATTGGTTGTATAAAACACTCACAACTTCTGAATAAAAAAATCAAACGAGTAGCACTTTGTGGTGGTAGTGGAAGTGAGTTTTTGCAAAATGCTATCGACCAAAATGCCGATGTATTTCTGACAGCCGATGTCAAATATCATACCTATTTTTCTACCGAAGAAAAAATTTTATTGGCAGATATCGGTCATTTTGAATCGGAACAATTCACAAAAGAGATATTTTTTGAACAATTACAAAAAAAATTGCCTAAATTTGCAATTCATTTTTCGCAAGTAAAAACAAATCAAATAAATTATCTATAAAATGGCTACACAACAAGTACAACCTGAGGAAATTACAATTGAAGAAAAGCTAAATGCTCTCTATCATTTACAAACAGTTGCTACTGAAATTGATAAAATAAAAATCTTAAGAGGAGAACTTCCGCTAGAAGTTCAAGACTTGCAAGACGAAATTGCTGGTTATGAAACTCGTATTGAAAATTATAGCAATGAAGTTTTGGAACTGGAAAAGTTAATTGCTAATCGCAAAAATTTGAAAGAAGAAGCTTTAGCTAAAATCGCAAAATGTGAAGAGCAACAAAATAACGTTCGCAACAATCGTGAATATGATTCTCTTTCTAAGGAAATAAATTTCCAAAATTTGGAAATTGAGCTTTGCGACAAAAAAATTGGAGAACACACTGCTCAAATTGCTGCAAAAAAAGAGGAAATTGAAAAAGCAAAATCATACGTTGAAGATAGAAAAATTGATTTAAAACAAAAGAAGAGCGAGTTGAACGAAATCATTGCCGAAACAAAACAAGAAGAAGAACGCTTGATGCTAAAAGGCAAAGAATGTGAAGAAAAAATCGAAGAAAGACTCTTACTCGCATTCAAACGTATTCGCAAAAATCTTCGCAATGGTTTAGCTGTTGTTCCTGTCCAACGTGATGCTTGCGGTGGTTGCTTCAACAAAATTCCACCTCAAAGACAGTTAGACATTCGTTTACGTAAAAAAATTATTGTTTGTGAATATTGCGGTCGTATCCTAGTTGATTCTGAATTAGCAGAAGAACAAGCTCAAAAAAATTAACAAACAAGCAGAAACAAATAAAAAGAAGCGAAATTGAAAATTCGCTTCTTTTTTTGTTTCCTTCATTTAAATAAAAAGAGAACGCACTTATAAAAGTACGTTCTCCTTTTTTATGAAATATAAAATCTATTATTACAAACTATCGCCAAAATCTTGACGGAATTTTTCTGCCAATTGTTCTTGCCAGTAACCAATTTCTTTTAGTCTGCCAAAGAAGAAACGAAGTACAGAGGGTTCTTCTACCCATTCCAAACCACCAATTAGTTCGCGGTTGTCCCATACCCATTTAACACGGTCTGCCACGTATTTAAGTTGCGACAAGGTATACACACGGCGAGGAACAGCCAAGCGCATCAATTCCAATTCAGAGAAGGGTTCGGTACCGTCAGGATTACGTTGTTCCGAAAGCGTACCACGTTCCATACCTCTAATACCACCAGCAATGTAAAGCGCAGCAGCCACGGCAGCAGCAGGATATTGGTTGTGTGGCAAGTTAGGCACAAAAGCACCCGCATTTAAGTGACAACCCAAACCACCAGCAGGCAATACAACAGGCACACCGTAATCGTCCAATTCTTTTGCCAAGTAATTGATAAACTCAGGGCCTTGGTTAATGTATTCCATATCCAAGCTTTCGTATAAGCCTTGAGCCAAAGATTCCATAGTGCGCACATCAATACCACCGTATGTTAAGAAACCTTCGTAAAGCGGAATGTATTCCATCATCATTTTGGTGTATTTGGGATCTTTGCTGGTAATAATACCCCCTTTAGAGAAGCTCAATTTACGAGCCGAAAAATAGATAATGTCAAAGTGATCGGCAAGCAAGTGATAAATGGTTTTAATATCCATGTGTTTGCAACGAGCCTCACGCGTTTTCATAAAGTAAATGTTGTCTTGCAACAGCGATGCGTCCAATACACTTACAATACCATTATCGTGGCAAATATCGGTAACAGCCAACATATTTTCGAGCGAAACAGGCTGACCACCAATTAAGTTTGTGCCAGCTTCAACACGTACAAACGCAATGTTTTCTGCACCTTTTTCTTTGATGGTAGCTTTTAGTTTTTTAAGATCAAAGTCGCCTTTAAATGGGTCGTTGCTTTGAGGTTTCAAACCTTTTTCTGCCACCAATTCTTCTACGCTACCGCCCATACGGGTTACGTGTGCTTTAGTGGTGGTAAAGTGAAAATTCATCAAAGCAGTTTGGCCTGGTTTTACCAATGCAGAAGCCAAAATATTTTCGCAGGCACGTCCTTGGTGTGCAGGAAGCACGTTGTCGGTACCAAATACCTCTTTAATAGCGGCTTTAACGCGGTTAAAGGTAGCAGAACCTGCATAAGAATCGTCGGCTTGCATAGAAGCGGCCATTTGCAAATCACTCATAGCATTCACGCCCGAGTCGGTAAGCATATCCAAATAGATGTCTTTGTTTTCAAGCAAAAAGGTGTTGCAACCAGCCTCTTGAATTTTTTTCAAACGTTCTTCAACAGGAAGCAACGAAAGTTTTTGTATAATGCGCACTTTATGCATTTCTAGTGGCACTTGGTTTTCCGATTGATAAAATTTTACAGTTGACATAATATCTAAATTTGATTATTTTTTTCAAAAACCTTGCAAAGGTAAAAAAAAGTGATTACACAAAGGGCTAAATAACACAACAATAAAACATCTATAAATAAAAAAAAGAGCACAAATGCGCTCTTCTCTTTTTTCGTATTTATTCTTTGTTTTATTTTTTTCTGTTGTCCATACGTTTTTGGTAGCGACTCATGAACTTGTCTACGCGTCCTGCAGTATCCACCAATTTGGTTTTTCCTGTATAGAAAGGGTGAGACGAACTCGAAATTTCGAGTTTAAACAAAGGATAAGTTACCCCATCAATTTCGATGGTTTCTTTCGTAGCAGCAGTCGAACGAGAGAAAAATATTTCTCCATTTGACATATCCTTAAATACTACGGGTCGATAGCTTTCTGGATGAATTCCTTTTTTCATTACTTTATTATTTTAGTTATTAAACGGCTGCAAAGGTACACTTTTCTTATTAAAACAACAATTCTTTTCACCTATTTTTTAGAAATGTTTTTCTTTTACCTATTCCTCTCCCAATTCATCACGTTTGCAGGAGGACGATTTGCTTCAAGTTCTTTAGTCATAAATCGCATATAAGGTTCAACGTGAAAAAAGAATTTCCTGTATCCATTACATAAATAATTCGCATTAGGCTCACCTTCTT
The DNA here is from genome assembly GCA_017648235.1 of Paludibacteraceae bacterium. Taxonomy (GTDB): domain Bacteria; phylum Bacteroidota; class Bacteroidia; order Bacteroidales; family Paludibacteraceae; genus RGIG9608. The sequence goes on along the minus strand of JAGCIZ010000121.1, from coordinate 4,126 downwards.
TTGTTTTAACAAATCTATTTTTAGGACATTCTCCATTACAAATAGACAAAAACTCACAATCCAAACATTGCAAAGGGAGTTGTTTTTTTTTCTCTCCAAATGAAGTTTGTTGATCAGAAAGCATCATTGTCAAAAACGGAGTTTGATACAAATTTCCAAGTTTATATTCAGGAAAAACGAAATGATCACAAGAATAAACATCTCCATTAAACTCCATAACCGCAGCATGTCCACACTGTTTCGCGAAATAACATACTCCTGGTTCTACACCAACAAAACCCGCCAAAGTAGCATCAAAAAGTTGCACAAAAATACGTCCAACATCTTTTTTTACCCACTCATCAAAAATTTTTATATAGAATTCACCAAATTGCTCTGGGTCAACTGACCATTCTGCTATTTGAATATCAGTTTCTTTACTTTCTGGTGTTTGTAAAGCAGTTTTTTTACCACTAAAAACACGTTCTACTATCGGCGAAAATTGCAAGAATCTACTTCCTATCTCCTTTAAGAATTGATAAATTTCAAGTGGATAACGAGCATTATAAGCATTTATCACAGACATCGTATTAAACTCTACTCCGTACTTCTGCAACAATTCAATTCCTCGCATTACATCCTTAAATGTTCCTTTTTCTCCCTTGTTTCTACGATATTTATTGTGACAATGTTCTGGCCCGTCTATCGAAATTCCAACCAAAAAATTATTCTCTGCAAAAAATTTACACCATTCATCATTCAAAAGTACACCATTGGTTTGAACACAATTCTCAACATAACGACCTTTAGCATATAATTTTTGCAGACGAATAGCTTTTTTGTAAAAATCCAAACCTCTTAACAAAGGTTCTCCTCCATGCCATGTAAAACTAACATTTGGAGTCGGTTGGGCGTCAATATACTCTTTAACAAACCTTTCCAACAATTGGTCGCTCATTTTGTACGAAGCTCTATTCTCATACAAAAATTCTTTTTCTAGATAATAACAATAGGAACAGTTTAAATTACAAACTGCCCCTATAGGTTTTGCCATTAAATAAAGAGGATATGTTAGTGGATTAAACGCAATGCTTTTCATTGTCTTTAATCAATTTCAACAACCAAAAATCTAGAAACAGCCCAAAATTCTTTCGGATTATTTATATAAAGAACCAACAATCCTCCTTTATCTTTCTTCAACTCATAACTACTTTTTGCATGAGTTGTTCTAATTTTTGCCTTATCCGAATACAAAGGAATCTCAGTTGTTGTTCTTACATCAATTTGAATAAAATAATCCTTATCCAATGAATTTTCCATTACAGATGGAGCCGAAAACCAACCATTAGTTGACAATATCTGTTGTTTCTTCAATTCCTTGTAAGTGCCAAAAACATACCACGCCATATGAATTTCTTGGTCTTGGCGTTGAATTATTTGTTGTTTTTCCAAATTTTCCTCTGCAAGAAGTTGCACGTCGCTTGACAAACCTTTAATTTCAACTTCTTGTTGCAAAATAAGTTCATTTTTCTTCTGCAATTCTTGATTTAATTTTTCAATACTTTCGAATTGCTTTCTATTCTCCTTAGCAAGTCTCAAAAGAGTCTTCTCTAAACGAGATATTTTCAAGGAACTATTATCAAGTTTTTTACGTAAACGTTCTACTTCTTTTTGATTCTTCTCCAAAATATTTACAATCAGTAGAACCTGTTCCGAGATATCTTTTGCTGGGTTTTCAATTTCGTCATTGAATGATTCTAAAGAAATAAATCCCTCCAACTCTTTCACCCGACTTATATTTTGTTCTATTTCCTCTATCGAAGCAAAATAGCCATTAACCTCATTTTCTAAATTTGCTTTTAGATTCTCCAACGAATCCAATTTCAATTTCAAATCTGCAACAGAAGCTTCTCCATCATGATTTAAAACACAACTTTGAAATACAAACAAAGCAACTAAAAAACCAAAAACATATATTTTTTTCCTCATTGAAATATCTTTTTTTCGAATGAACATTTCAAAAATCATGCCTTACAAAGATACGAATTAAGACATAATGTAGTTATTTAGAAATCAATTTATTCAATGAAAAATATTTCTAAAATAAAACTAAAAAAAACGATTACCATAACATCATTTTTTGTACCTTTGCCGGCGATTTTTATCAATATAATGTCTAACCCACTTTAAAGAAAAAAAGAATGGAAGAATTTAAAGCAAATGAAGAACAATTGAACGATTTCAATTGGGAAGCCTACGAAAAAGGCGAAATTGTTTCAGCAGAAGAAAAAGCTGAACTAAAAAAACAATACGACGAAACTTTGAACACAATTAAAGACAAAGACGTTGTAGAAGGAACTATTATTTCAATGAACAAACGTGAAGCTGTTATCAACGTTGGTTTCAAATCAGATGGTATTATTCCAATTAGCGAACTTCGCTACAATCCTGATTTCAAAGTTGGCGACAAACTTGAAGTTTACATCGAAAATCAAGAAGACAAAAAAGGTCAGCTTGTCCTTTCTCACAAACAAGCTCGTGCATCTCGCTCTTGGGATCGTGTAAATGAAGCTATGGCAAATGATGAAGTAATTAAAGGTTTCATCAAATGTCGCACAAAAGGCGGTATGATTGTTGACGTATTTGGAATTGAAGCTTTCTTGCCAGGTTCACAAATTGACGTTAAACCTATCCGCGACTACGATGTATTTGTTGAAAAAACAATGGAATTCAAAGTTGTAAAAATCAACCACGAATACAAAAACATCGTTGTTTCTCACAAAGCTCTTATCGAAGCTGAACTTGAAGCTCAACGTCGCGAAATTATTTCAGGACTTGAAAAAGGTCAAGTTTTGGAAGGTGTGGTTAAAAATATTGCATCTTACGGAGTATTTATCGACTTGGGTGGTGTTGATGGTTTGATTCACATTACAGACCTTTCTTGGGAAAGAGTTATTCATCCAGAAGAAATCGTTCAACTTGATCAAAAAATCAATGTTGTAATTCTTGACTTTGATGACGACAGACGTCGTATTGCTCTTGGTTTGAAACAATTAACTCCTCATCCATGGGATTCTTTGGATGCCAATTTGGCTATTGGCGACAAAGTAAAAGGAAAAGTTGTTGTTATGACCGACTATGGTGCATTCATCGAAATTGCTCCTGGCGTTGAAGGTTTGGTTCACGTTTCTGAAATGAGCTGGAATCAACGTTTGCGTAGCGCTCAAGAATTCATGAAAGTAGGAGACGAAGTGGAAGCTGTAATCCTTACTCTTGACAGAGAAGAACGCAAAATGTCATTGGGTATCAAACAACTTAAACCAGATCCATGGTTGACAATTTCTGAAAAATATGCTGTTGGTTCTAAACATCAATCAAAAGTTCGCAACTTCACTAACTTCGGTGTATTTGTAGAAATCGAAGAAGGTGTTGATGGATTGATTCACATTTCTGACTTGAGTTGGACACGCAAGATCAAACATCCATCAGAATTTACTCACATTGGTGCAGATTTGGAAGTTGTGGTTTTGGAAATCGACAAAGAAAATCGTCGCTTGAGTCTTGGACACAAACAACTAGAAGAAGATCCTTGGACTGTATTTGAAACTATCTTTACTGTAGGTAGCGAACACGAAGGAACTTTGGTTGAAAATGTTGACAAAGGTGTTATCATTGATCTTCCTTACGGAGTTAAAGGTTTTGCATTCAACAAACAATTGGTAAAAGAAGATGGCTCACAAGCTAAATTGGAAGAAAAATTGATGTTCCGTGTTGTTGAATTCAACAAAGACGCAAAACGCATTACTCTTTCTCACAAAGCATTGTTTGAAGAAACTCAAAAAGTAGAAGAAGCTCCTAAAAAAGCTAAAAAGGCAAAAAAAGAGGTTGAACCAATTCTTGAAAAAACAACTCTTGGCGACATCCAACAACTAGCAGATTTAAAAGATCAATTGGTTGCTGATGCAAAGAAAGTTTTAGCAGAAAAAGAAGAAGGAAAAACTAAAAAAGCTTCTACAAAAAAGACTAAAAAAGCTGAAGAAAACACAGAGGATGCTGAATAATTTAGCAGATTCTAGATAAAAAAAGTGGTTTGAAAATTTTCAAACCACTTTTTTTATCTAGAATCTGCTAAATTATTCAGCATCCT
>JAGCIZ010000120.1 GCA_017648235.1 Paludibacteraceae bacterium | reverse complement strand
GAGGTCACGGGTTCAAGTCCCGTCATCGGCTCGAAATAAAACTATAACATTTAATTAGAACAAAACTATGGCAAAAGAAACATTCCAACGGACCAAACCGCACGTAAACATCGGTACTATCGGTCACGTAGACCACGGTAAGACTACTCTTACTGCTGCTATTACTACTGTATTGGCTTCTAAGGGTCTTTCAGAGTTGAAATCATTCGACCAAATTGATAATGCACCCGAGGAAAAAGAGCGTGGTATTACTATTAATACTTCACACGTTGAGTATCAAACAGCAAATCGTCACTATGCACACGTTGACTGTCCAGGACACGCTGACTATGTAAAGAACATGGTTACTGGTGCTGCTCAAATGGATGTAGCTATTATCGTAGTAGCTGCGACTGATGGTCCTATGCCTCAAACTCGTGAACACATTCTTTTGGCTCGTCAGGTAAATGTTCCACGTTTGGTTGTGTTTATGAACAAATGTGATATGGTTGATGATGCTGAAATGTTGGAATTGGTAGAAATGGAAATGCGTGAATTGCTTGCATTCTATGATTTCGATGCTGATAACACTCCATTTATTAAGGGTTCCGCTTTGGGAGCTTTGAATGGTGTTGCTGAATGGGAAGATAAAGTAATGGAATTGATGGAAGCTGTAGATAATTGGATTGAATTGCCTCCACGTGATATCGATAAACCATTCTTGATGCCAGTAGAAGACGTGTTCTCTATCACAGGTCGTGGTACGGTAGCAACTGGCCGTGTTGAAACTGGTATTATCAAAGTTGGTGATGAGGTTCAAATTATCGGTTTGGGTGCAGAAGGAATGAAATCTGTTGTTACAGGTGTTGAAATGTTCCGTAAACTTCTTGATTCTGGTGAAGCTGGTGATAACGTAGGTTTGTTGCTTCGTGGTATTGATAAAGATCAAATCAAACGTGGTATGGTTATTACTCACCCAGGAACAGTTACTCCTCACTCTGAATTCAAAGCATCTGTATATATCTTGAAGAAAGAAGAAGGTGGACGTCATACTCCATTCCACAATAAATATCGTCCTCAGTTCTATATTCGTACATTAGACGTGACTGGTGAAATTACTTTGCCAGAAGGAACTGAAATGGTTATGCCAGGTGATAACTTGGAAATTACTGTTAAATTGATTTATCCAGTAGCTTGCAGTGAAGGTTTGCGTTTCGCTATCCGCGAAGGTGGACGTACAGTAGGTTCTGGTCAAATTACGGCGATTATTGACTAATATTGAACAACCGAATTGGTGGAGTAGGTTCCACCAATTTTTACGGGTCTAGCTCAGTTGGTAGAGCATCGGTCTCCAAAACCGAGTGTCGGGAGTTCGAGTCTCTCGACCCGTGCAAAATCTATTTGAAGATGAAACTTTTTAATTACTTTAAAGAATCGTACTCAGAGCTTGCTAATAAGGTCTCTTGGCCTACTGGTAAAGAGCTCACCAATAGTGCAGTTGTTGTTTTAATTGCTTCCCTTGTGATTGCGCTTATTGTTTGGGGTATGGATTTGTGTTTTGAATCCATTATGAAACTTGTTTACGAAACAATTTTTTAGGAGGTATTGAAAGATGAATGAGACTGCAAAAAAATGGTATGTATTGCGTGCCATTAGTGGAAAAGAGGCAAAGGTAAAAGAATATATTGATGCTGAAATCAAGAATTCTGATTTGTCTCGTTATGTCTCTCAGGTTTTAATACCAACTGAGAAGGTTTATCAAACAAGTAGTAAAGGAAAAAAGGTAGTTAAAGAACGTAGCTATTTGCCAGGATATGTTTTGGTGGAAGCGGATTTGAAGGGAGAAGTTAAGCATCATTTGAGAAACGTTCCTAATGTTTTAGGTTTTCTTGGAGCAACGGCTCTTTCAGAACCAACTCCGTTGAGACAGTCAGAAGTGAATAGAATTCTTGGTACTGTTGATGAATTGCAAGAGTTAGGTGATGATTTGAATGAACTCTACTCTGTAGGAGAGTCTATTAAAGTTATAGCAGGGCCTTTCAATGGATTCTTTGGTACTATAGAAGAAGTTAATGCTCCTCAAAAGAAACTCAAAGTAAGTGTTAAAATTTTCGGTCGTAAAACACCGGTTGAATTGAGTTTTGTTCAAGTAGAGAAAGAGTAATAAACTGACGTTACTAAGTTTTTTATTCGTATTATTTTAAGTTAAAAAAAGGAATTTTTATGGCTAAAGAAATTGCTGGATTGATTAAATTACAGATTAAAGGTGGTGCTGCAAATCCTTCTCCTCCTGTAGGTCCTGCTTTGGGTTCTAAGGGTGTAAATATAATGGATTTCTGCAAGCAATTTAATGCCAGAACCCAAGACAAAGCAGGTAAGGTATTACCTGTGGTTATTACCGTTTATAGTGATAAGTCTTTCGATTTTGTCGTTAAAACTCCTCCAGTTGCTATTCAACTTTTAGAAGTAGCAAAAGTTAAGGGAGGTTCGGCAGAACCAAACCGTAAGAAGATTGCAGAAATTACTTGGGATGAAGTAAAACAAATTGCAACTGATAAAATGGTGGACTTGAATTGTTTCACTATAGATGCAGCTATGAAAATGGTTGCAGGTACAGCAAGAAGTATGGGTATTGCCGTAAAAGGCGAATTTCCTAGTGATAATTAATTAAACTTCAATTTAGAAAAATGGGTAAACTTACAAAAAATCAGAAGTTAGCTTTAGAGAAGATTGAAGCTGGGAAATCGTATACTCTAAAAGAAGCTGCTAATTTAGTAAAAGAAATTACAACATCTAAATTTGATGCTTCGGTAGATATTGATGTACGTTTGGGTGTTGATCCTCGCAAAGCAAACCAAATGGTTCGTGGCGTGGTTTCGTTGCCTAATGGAACGGGAAAACAAGTAAGAGTTCTTGCATTGTGTACACCCGACAAAGAAGCTGAGGCTCAACAAGCTGGTGCTGATTATGTCGGTCTTGATGAATATATTGAAAAGATAAAGGGTGGTTGGACTGATATTGATGTAATCATTACTATGCCTTCTGTTATGGGAAAAATTGGTGCTTTAGGACGTGTTTTAGGCCCAAGAGGTTTGATGCCAAACCCTAAAAGCGGTACAGTTACCATGGAGATAGGTAAAGCTGTTGCAGAAGTAAAACAAGGTAAAATTGATTTTAAGGTCGATAAAGCTGGTATAGTGCACACTTCTATAGGAAAAGTGTCTTTTTCGGCAGAACAAATTGTTGAAAATGCAAAAGAATTTATGGCTACAATCATGAAATTGAAACCATCTTCGGCTAAAGGAACTTATGTGAAGAGCGTTTATCTTTCTAGTACAATGAGCCCGGGTATTAAAATTGATACCAAATCAGTAGAAGAGAATTAAAAACGGACGAGAGTATGAAAAAAGAAGAAAAAAGCGCACTTATCGCACAGTTACAAGAGGTTCTTGGTGCTTACGCACACTTCTATTTGACAGACACTGAAGGCTTGAATGCGGAGCAAACAAGCGCGTTGCGTCGTGCCTGCAATAAAGAAGATATTAAATTGCTTGTAGTAAAAAATACATTGCTACGTAAAGCATTAGAAGGCCTTGATACTGACTTTGCACCTCTTTACGACAGCTTGAAAAACAACACTGCTTTAATGCTTTCTAATACAGGTAATGCTCCTGCCAAACTTATCAAAGAATTTGGCACCAAAAATGCAAAACCAATTTTGAAGGCTGCATATGTTGAAGAAAGTTTCTACGGTGCTGATCAATTAGAAACACTTGTATCTATTAAGAGTAAAAACGAACTTATCGCAGATGTTATTGCATTGTTGCAATCTCCTGCTAAGAACGTATTGTCCGCACTCCAATCTGGAGGAAATACATTGCATGGTGTATTAACTACACTTGCTGAAAGATAGTTTTAGTAATTAATAAAAATAACAATTAAAAATTTAAATAAAATGGCAGATTTAAAAGCTTTTGCAGAACAATTAGTTAACTTGACAGTTAAAGAAGTAAACGAGTTAGCTGAAATTTTGAAAAACGAATATGGTATTGAACCAGCAGCTGCAGCTGTAGCAGTAGCTGCTCCTGCTGCAGGTGGTGCAGCAGCAGTTGAAGAAAAAACATCTTTCGATGTTATCTTGAAATCAGCTGGTGCAAATAAACTTGCAATCGTTAAGTTGGTTAAAGAATTGACAGGTCTTGGCTTGAAAGAAGCTAAAGATATCGTTGATGCAGCTCCTTCTGCAATCAAAGAAGGTGTTACAAAAGACGAAGCAGAATCTCTTCAAAAACAACTTACTGAAGCTGGAGCTGAGATTGAACTTAAGTAAATCAGTTTCCTGATTTTCAGGACTTTTGGTTTGGAATCCCGTTGCGACGGGACTCTAAACCTTTTTATGTTAAAAAAATAAGTTCAAAAATTTAAAAGCGAAACGATGGCTTTACAAACTGAAAATCAAAGAATTAACTTTTCTTCCATCAAAAATCCTTTAGATTATCCAGATTTTTTGGAAGTACAATTGAAATCATTTAAAGATTTCTTCCAATTAGATACATCCCCAGAAAAAAGAAAAAATGAGGGATTGTACAAGGTGTTTTCAGAAAACTTTCCTATTGAAGACACTCGAAATAATTTTTGTTTAGAATTTTTAGACTACTATATAGATCCTCCTCGTTATACAATTGATGAATGTATAAAACAAGGATTGACGTATAGTGTTCCGTTGAAAGCGAAATTAAAATTGTATTGTAAAGATCCTGAGCATGAGGATTTTGAAACACAAATACAAGACGTTTTCTTGGGACAGATTCCCTATATGACCGAAAAAGGAACCTTTGTTATTAATGGTGCAGAGCGTGTTATCGTTTCTCAGTTGCATCGTTCTCCAGGTGTATTTTTTGGACAAAGTTTACATGCAAACGGAACAAAACTATACTCGGCACGTATTATTCCTTTTAAGGGTTCCTGGATTGAATTTGCAACCGACATCAATAATGTGATGTATGCATATATCGATCGTAAGAAAAAATTACCTGTTACAACACTTCTTCGTGCTATTGGCTACGAGAGTGACCGAGATATTTTGGAAATTTTCGGTTTGGCAGAAGAGATAAAAGTTAATAAAACTAACCTTAAAAAAGTGGTTGGTCGTAAGTTAGCAGCTCGTGTTTTGAAACCTTGGATTGAAGACTTGGTTGATGAAGACACAGGTGAAGTAACTTCATTGGAGCGAAATGAAATTCTTGTTGAACGCGAAACTATCATTGAAGATTCTCATATTGAACTTATTTTGGAATCGGGAGCTAGTACAATACTTCTTCATAAAGAAGATTTGAACTTGAATGATTACGCAATTATTTACAATACGCTTCAAAAGGATACAACTAACTCAGAAAAAGAAGCTATTTCATATATCTATCGTCAATTGCGTAACGCTGATCCTGCTGATGATGTGCAAGCAAGAGAAATGATTAATGGTTTGTTCTTCTCTGAAAAACGTTATGATTTGGGAGAGGTTGGTCGTTTCCGTATAAATAGAAAATTAGGATTATCAACTGATATCGATGTCAGTGTTTTGACAAAAGAAGATATTGTTGAAATCATTAAATATTTGATAGAGTTAATTAATTCTAAAGCGGAAGTTGATGATATTGACCACTTGAGTAATCGTCGTGTACGCACAGGAGGGGAACAATTGTATAACCAATTTGGAATAGGATTGCTTCGTATGGCGCGTACAATTCGCGAACGAATGAACGTGCGCGATAATGAAGTCTTTACTCCTATTGACTTGATTAATGCAAATACAATATCATCTGTAATTAACTCGTTCTTTGGAACGAATGCCTTGTCGCAGTTTATGGATCAAACCAATCCATTGGCTGAGATTACTCATAAACGTCGTCTTTCTGCTCTTGGTCCTGGAGGTCTTTCTCGTGATCGTGCGGGATTTGAGGTTCGTGACGTTCATTATACTCACTATGGTCGTTTATGTCCAATTGAAACTCCAGAAGGTCCAAATATTGGTTTGATTTCTTCGTTGTGTATTTATGCAAAAATCAATCAACTTGGATTTATTGAAACTCCATATCGTAAAGTTGCAAATGGTTCTGTTGATTTGTCGGCTGAAGGCATTTCTTATTTGACAGCAGAAGAGGAAACTGGAAAAATCATTGCACAGGGAAATGCACCTTTGAATGAAGAAGGTGGTTTTATTCTTTCAAGAGTAAAATCTCGTCAGGATGCAGATTATCCTGTCGTTGCTCCAGGAGATGTTGAGTTGATGGACGTGTCTCCTCAACAAATTGCATCTATTGCGGCAGCTTCTATTCCTTTTTTGGAACACGATGATGCTAACCGTGCGTTGATGGGTTCTAACATGATGCGCCAAGCAGTTCCTATTCTTCGTCCAGAAGCTCCTATTGTAGGAACAGGAATTGAAGCACGTACTGTTCAAGATTCTAGAACACAAATTGTTGCAGAAAGAAATGGTACTGTGGTATATGTTGATGCAGAACGTATAAAAGTGGAATATGATTTAACTGAGGAAGAAAAATTTGTAAGTTTTGACGATGATGTTAAAGAATATTTGTTACCAAAATTCCAACGTACAAATCAAGATACTACTATTGACCTTCGTCCAATCGTTAAAAAAGGAGATAAAGTTGTTGCAGGGCAGATTCTTACTGAAGGATATGCTACTCAAAACGGAGAGTTGGCTTTAGGACGAAATCTGACAGTAGCTTTCCTTCCTTGGAAAGGTTACAACTATGAGGACGCGATTGTGTTGAACGAACGTATTGTGCGTGAAGATATATTTACCTCGGTTCATGTGAGTGAATATTCTCTAGAGGTTCGTGAAACTAAGCGTGGATTAGAAGAATTGACTTCAGATATTCCAAATGTAAGCGAAGAAGCTACAAAGGATTTGGATGAAAACGGAATTATTCGTGTCGGTGCTTATGTAGAACCTGGTTCTATTATGGTTGGAAAAATTACTCCTAAAGGAGAATCTGATCCTTCTCCAGAAGAAAAATTATTGCGTGCAATCTTTGGCGATAAAGCAGGTGATGTTAAAGATGCATCTTTGAAGGCTTCTCCTTCTCTTTCAGGTGTAGTAATTGATACTTCTTTGTATTCAAAAGTTATTAAAGACCGAAAAGATAAGCAAAACAATAAAGCTTTAAGTGCTGCTTTGGATGCTGAGTTTGAAAAAGAGGTAGCAAAGTTGAAATTGCTTTTAGTTGAAAAGTTGAATACTTTGATCAATGGTCGTTCTGCGCAAGGAATAAAAGACTTTTTGGGCTCTGTAGTTATTCCAAAAGGAACTAAATTTACTCAGAAGTTATTGAACGAAATTGACTTTTTGAATGTTCAATTGACAAAATGGACTACAGACGAAAGCAAAAATGAATTGGTAAGAACTGCTATTTTGAACTATATCAAAAAGTATAAAGAAGCAGATGCTCGCTTAAAACGTAAAAAATATAATTTGACAATTGGAGATGAACTTCCTTCAGGAATTGTTCAATTGGCAAAAGGATATATTGCGAAGAAACGTAAAATTCGTGTGGGTGACAAGATGGCGGGACGGCACGGAAATAAAGGTATTGTTTCTCGTATTGTTCGTCAAGAAGATATGCCTTTCTTAGCCGACGGAACTCCAGTTGATATTTGTTTGAATCCACTTGGTGTGCCTTCTCGTATGAACTTGGGACAGATTTTTGAAACAGTTCTTGGTTGGGCAGGAAAAGAATTAGGTGTGAAATTTGCTACTCCAATCTTTGACGGAGCTTCAATTGATGATTTGAATAAATGGACAGAAAAAGCAAATGTTCCAAATTACGGAAAGACATATTTGTATGATGGTGGAACGGGTGAACGTTTTGACCAACCCGCAACAGTAGGTGTAATTTATATGCTGAAATTAGGTCATATGGTTGATGATAAAATGCATGCTCGTTCGATAGGACCTTACTCATTAATTACGCAACAACCTCTTGGTGGTAAAGCACAATTCGGAGGTCAACGTTTTGGAGAAATGGAGGTTTGGGCTTTGGAAGCTTTCGGTGCATCTCACGTGTTGCAAGAAATTCTAACAGTGAAATCAGACGATGTAATGGGTCGTGCAAAAGCATACGAAGCGATTGTAAAAGGAGATCCTATGCCAACTCCAAATATTCCAGAGTCGCTCAATGTGTTATTACATGAGTTGGCTGGATTGGGATTAAGCCTCAAATTTGATTGATATCAACCTTTTAAAGTTTTAAGAGATTATGGCGTTTAAGAAAGAAAGTAAAATAAAAAATAAATTCTCAAAAATATCCATTGGATTGGCTTCTGCGGAAGAAATTTTGGAATCTTCTTATGGCGAAGTTTTAAAACCAGAAACAATTAATTATCGTACATACAAACCTGAACGTGATGGATTGTTCTGCGAACGAATCTTTGGACCAACGAAAGATTACGAATGTCATTGTGGAAAGTACAAGAGAATTCGTTATAAAGGTATTGTCTGCGACCGTTGCGGCGTTGAGGTTACAGAGAAAAAAGTGCGTCGCGAACGTGCAGGTCATATTCAGTTGGTTGTTCCGATTGCTCATATTTGGTATTTCCGATCTTTGCCAAACAAAATGGGATATTTACTAGGAATGCCAAGTAAAAAGTTGGATAGTATTATTTATTACGAAAAATATGTAATTATTCAACCAGGTATTTTGGAAGGTCAAGAAGGTATTGCTGTTGGCGAAACGATGACTGAAGAAGAATATTTGAATTTGATTGATACTTTGCCAAGAGAAAATCAATTTCTTGATGATTCTGATCCAAATAAATTTATTGCAAAAATGGGAGCTGAGGCTATTCATGATTTGCTTGTTCGTTTGGATTTGGATTCACTTTCTTATCAATTAAGAAATGAGGCGAATACATCAACTTCACAACAACGTAAGAGTGATGCTTTGAAACGCTTGCAGGTAATTGAAGCATTCAGAGGAGCTCGTCATCGTAATCGTCCAGAATGGATGATTATGAAGGTTATTCCTGTCATTCCACCTGAATTGCGTCCTTTGGTTCCACTTGATGGAGGTCGTTTTGCAACATCTGATTTAAACGATTTATATCGTCGTGTTATTATCCGTAACAATCGTTTGAAACGTTTGCTTGAGATTAAAGCTCCTGAAGTTATTTTGCGTAACGAAAAACGTATGCTTCAAGAAGCAGTTGATTCGTTGTTTGATAACTCTCGTAAGGCAAGTGCTACAAAAACAGATTCAAACAGAGCCTTGAAATCTCTTTCTGATTCGTTGAAAGGAAAGCAAGGCCGTTTCCGTCAGAACTTGCTTGGTAAACGTGTTGACTATTCTGCTCGTTCGGTAATTGTTGTAGGACCAGAACTCAAAATGCATGAGTGTGGACTTCCAAAAGGTATGGCAGTTGAACTTTACAAACCATTTATTATTAGAAAATTAATTGAGCGTGGTATTGTAAAAACTGTGAAATCTGCGAAAAAAATAGTTGATAGAAAAGACGAAGTTGTTTGGGATATTCTTGAATATGTAATGCAAGGTCATCCCGTTCTTTTGAACCGTGCTCCGACTTTGCACCGTTTGGGTATTCAAGCCTTCCAGCCTAAATTGATAGAAGGTAAGGCAATTCAACTTCACCCATTAGCTTGTACAGCGTTCAATGCTGACTTTGATGGTGACCAGATGGCAGTTCACTTGCCATTAGGAAACGAAGCTATTTTGGAGGCACAATTGTTGATGTTGGCTTCTCATAATATCTTGAATCCCGCGAATGGTGCTCCAATTACTATTCCTTCTCAAGATATGGTACTTGGTTTGTACTATATCACTAAAGAAAGAAGTGGTGTTAAGGGCGAAGGTCTTAAGTTCTATTCTCCAGAAGAAGTTAGAATTGCTTACAACGAAGGAAAACTTGATATTCATGCAAAAATTTCAGTACGTATCAATGATTTGGATGAAAATAATCAAGTTGTTAATAAAATTATAGAAACTACTCCAGGTCGTGTATTTGTGAACGAATTTGTACCTGAAAATGTAGGTTTTATAAATGAATTATTGTCAAAAAAATCTCTTCGTTCAATTATTACGCGAGTTATTGAGAATTGTGGAGTTGCAAAAACTGCAGAATTCCTTGATAATATCAAGAATTTGGGTTATAAGATGGCTTTCCAAGGAGGTCTTTCTTTCAACTTGGGAGATGTAATCATTCCTGCAGAAAAAGCAGATTTGGTTCAAAAAGGTTATAGTGAAGTGGAAGAGGTTTTGAATAACTACAATATGGGATTCATTACGTTTAATGAACGTTATAACCAGATTGTAGATATTTGGACTCGTGTAAATAAAGATTTGTCTTCTCAGTTGATGAAGCAATTGTCTTCTGATAATCAAGGATTCAACTCTGTATATATGATGTTGGATTCTGGAGCCCGTGGTTCTAAAGATCAGATTAGTCAGCTTTCTGGTATGCGTGGTTTGATGGCAAAACCTCAAAAAGCTGGAGCAGAAGGTGGTCAGATTATTGAAAATCCTATTCTTGCCAACTTTAAGGAAGGTTTGTCTGTATTGGAATACTTTATTTCAACTCACGGAGCTCGTAAAGGTTTGGCCGATACAGCTTTGAAGACTGCCGATGCAGGATATTTGACTCGTCGTTTGGTTGACGTTTCTCATGATGTTATCATCAATGAAGAGGACTGTGGAACATTACGTGGTCTCGTTGCTACAGAGTTGAAAAATAATGAAGAAGTTGTTGCTTCTCTTGAAGAACGTATTTTAGGACGTGTTTCTGTTCATGACGTAATTCATCCATTGACAGGTGAGTTAATCGTTAAGTCAGGAGAAGAAATTGATGAAAAAGCTGCGAAGATAATTCAAGAATCTCCAATTGAACAGGTTGAAATCCGTTCGGTGTTGACTTGCGAATCAAAACAAGGAGTTTGTGCGAAATGTTATGGTCGTAATTTGGCTACAGGACGAATGGTTCACAAAGGGGAAGCAGTTGGTGTTATTGCAGCTCAATCTATTGGAGAACCTGGTACTCAGTTGACATTGCGTACTTTCCACGCTGGGGGTATTGCATCAAACGTTGCAACAGAAAATAGCATCTCTGCTCGTTACGATGGTTTACTTGAAATTGATGAGTTGAGAACTGTTGATGTAGAAGAAAATGGTGAAAAATATCAAATAGTAATTGGACGTTTGGGCGAAATGAAGATTATTGAGCCTAATACCAAAATTGTACTATCTTCACAAAATATTCCTTATGGTTCTAAATTGTTTGTTCAAAACGGAACTAAGATTGAAAAAGGAACAAAAATTTGTGAATGGGATCCATTTAATGCTGTTATTATCTCTGAATTGGAAGGTAAAATCCAGTTTGAGAATATCATTGAAAATGTAACTTATAAGGTAGAATCTGATGAAGCAACTGGTTTGCGTGAAAAAATTATTATTGAGTCGAAGGACAAAAATAAATTACCTTCATTGCAAGTAGTTGATAATTCTGGTGAAATTCTTAAAACCTACAACTTACCAGTAGGAGCTCACTTGATGATTGAAGAAGGTGATAAAATTAAGGCAGGTCAGCTATTGATTAAGATCCCACGTGTAGTAGGTAAGGCAGGGGATATCACTGGAGGTCTTCCTCGTGTAACAGAATTGTTTGAGGCTAGAAATCCTTCTAATCCTGCGATTGTTTCTGAAATCGATGGTGAAGTAACATTTGGTAAAATCAAACGTGGAAATAGAGAAATTGTAGTAACATCACGTTTAGGAGAAGTAAGAAAACATCTTGTTCCATTGTCAAAACAACTTTTGGTTCAAGAAAATGATTATATCCGTGCAGGAATGCCTCTTTCTGATGGTGCAATTACTCCTTCTGATATTTTGGCTATCAAAGGTCCTACTGCAGTGCAAGAGTATATTGTGAATGAAGTTCAAGATGTATATCGCTTGCAAGGTGTAAAAATCAATGACAAACACTTTGAAGTCATAGTTCGTCAAATGATGCGTAAGGTTGAAATTGAAGAACCAGGAGATACCATTTTCTTGGATTAACAAATCGTTAACAAAAACGAGTTTATGGAGGAAAACGACCGAATATGGGGTAAAAAAGTTGTTGTTGATGCAGGGGATTCAGAAAACCTACAACCAGGTCAAATTGTAACAGTAAGAAAATTGCGTGATGAAAATAGTATGTTGAAGCGTAAGGACTTACGTCTAGTTGAAGTTCGAGATGCAAATCCTGCAATTTCAAGCCAAGTATTACAAGGTATTACTAAGGCAGCGTTGCAAACAACAAGCTTCATGTCTGCAGCTTCTTTCCAAGAAACAACAAAAGTGTTGAACGAAGCAGCTATTAGTGCAAAAACAGATACTCTTTCTGGTATGAAAGAAAATGTAATTTGCGGTAAACTAATCCCTGCTGGAACTGGTATGAAGGATTTTAATAGAAAAATCGTTTGTTCTAGAGAGGATTACGAAAAGGTTTTAGCTTCCGAGAAAGAAGATTAAAATAAAAATTCTAATAGAAAGAAAAAAAAGGGAGACTTTATGTCCCCCTTTTTTTCTTTTTACATGTTTTCCTGAAATAATTAAGTTTAATATTAATATAATATAAAAAAAAATTATAAATTTGCGGAGTTTATGTAAATTCTATGGGGAAATTTCAGTATAAATTAGCTTTTGGTTTATTCCTTGCCTTTTTTTGCTTCTCTTCATTGTCACATGCGCAAGTTCAAAAATTGAAGGGAGAACATTTTGGACAGTTAAATATCGGCCCTGGATTTTTTAGTTCGGACTTAGGACGTGATGGTGTTTTTCAGTTTTATAATCCAAGAATTGCCGTAGGGTTTAATTATTCATATCGTTTTCACGAGAGATGGGGTGTGCAGTTGAGTGCCACTTATGGCTTTTATGGAGAAAAGGATGGAAATTGGCGCCCTCATCGAGGCTGGGAGGTTTCTACTCATTTGGTTGATGCCGCTGTTTCTGCTAAGTTCTATATTTTAAAAAGAGGGACAAAAGGAAATAATTCAGGTATGCCTGATTTGTATTTGTCTGCTGGTATTGGAGGTTTGGCAAGTATATTGCCCACACTTACTCAGTCAAATGAGGAGGGGAAAACTTCAATGCCTAAACCAGGTATAACAAAACAAGAGTTTGTGGATACCTGGAATACTAATCATGGAGGGGAGAGGGTAGTTTCAAAAAAAGAAGATCCAAATGCTCCGATTATTTTGGATCAGTCAAATAAGGACTACTTGAGTGCTCATAAAGAGTTTTGGTTTAAACAATCGGGTGATAAAAAGTATCTTTTAGTTCCATCTTTTCCTATATCTTTTGGAGCTTTGTGGTCTGTGAAAAACCGTTTACTATTGGGTTTTGATTATACAATTAGGATAGCAATTAGTGACTATTTGGATGGATTGAACCCTGTAGGGTCTTGGTATCCTGATATGTATTCATCTGTTAATTTCTCTGTTGGACTGGTGTTAAATAAAAATTGTTATGTTTGTAACTCTAGTTTAGGAGTCCGTAAATTTAAGAAATATAGAGCCTCGAGTGGATATTGGTTCTAATCAGACACTAAAAAAAAGCTACTTTTAGAGTAGCTTTTTTTATCGAAATACTTTTATGAGAAAGAAACAAACATTGTCAATAAAAGAATTACTTCCTTCTGCCTTGGAAGAGATAGGGGCTTCTCGGAAACTTTCAGAACAGCATATCTTACAAGCTTGGGATAAATATTTTGGTAGTACTATACGAAGTTTTGTTTCTAGAATTTATGTAAATAGAGGAGTTTTATACGTTAAGATAAATTCCTCGGTAATAAAGAATGAGTTATTTGTTCAAAGAGAATCAATTGTTAAAAAGTTGAATGAGGAAGTTCAGCAGGATATTATAAGAACATTGATTTTTTTATAAAATATGGATAAAAAAGAGTCAGAGAAGATAATTTATAGAATCACTCAAAAAGTCAAAAAAGCTATTTTTGATTTTGGCTTGATAGAAGATGGAGATAAGATTCTTATTGGACTTTCAGGAGGAAAAGATTCTTTGGCATTGACAGAGATATTATCTGCCCAGCAAAAAATTTTTTGTCCTCGTTTTTCTTTGGTTGTTGCTCATATCAATTTGACTAATATTCCTTACGAGTCTGATATTGACTATTTGCGTTCTTTTTGTAAAAAACATGGTGTTGAATTTGAGGAGGTAAATATGAGTTTTTCTCCTTCTGGGATTGAAAAAAAAGATGAAAAGACTCCATGTTTCTTTTGTTCTTGGAGCAGGCGCAAAGCTCTTTTTGAGACAGCAAAGAAACTTAATTGTAATAAGATTGCTCTTGGACATCATCAAGATGATATGTTGGAAACATTTTTTTTGAACATGTTGTTTCAAGGGAATATAGGAACAATGCCTCCTAAATTAGAAATGAATAAGTTTGATATGTCTATTATTAGACCGCTTTGTTTGCTTGAGGAAGATGATCTGAAACTGATGAGTAGGATAAGGAAATACAAGAAACAAGTTAAAAAGTGTCCATTTGAGAAGGAAACAAAGCGAAATGATATAAAAAAACTTCTAAAGACTTTTGATAATATTTCTCCTATTGCTCGAAAAAATATATGGAGGTCGATGATGAATGTACAAGATGAATATTTACCAAAAAAAGTAAAAAATGATAGATAATAGAATATATTTTCCTGCCGAATGGCACAAACAAGTTGGGGTAATGATAACGTTTCCACATCTGAAAACAGATTGGGAATATATGATAGAAGAAGCAAAAGATTGTTTTCTGCGTATTGCTAAGCAAATAGCTTCTCGAGAAATTCTTTTAGTTGTTGCTCCAAATGAAAGCGAAGTTGAAAAATTGCTTAGTGAGTTTGGTGTAAATATGCAGAATGTGAGAATTTTTGAATGTGAGACCAATGATACTTGGGCTAGAGATCATGCTTTTATTACGCTTTTAAAGGGAGGTAAACCTTTGCTCTTGGATTTTTGTTTTAATGGTTGGGGAAAAAAATTTTCTTCTGATTTGGATAATAAAATAAATATTTCGCTTTTTGCTTCTAAAGTCTTGAGTGGGGAATATGTAAATTGTTTGAATTTTGTTCTTGAAGGAGGTTCTGTTGAAAGTGATGGAAGAGGAACACTACTGACAACCTCTAAGTGTTTATTGGCTGAAAAGAGAAACGATATGTCTAAGCTGGATATAGAATGTTATCTCAAAAAGATTCTTTGCGTAGAGCGTGTTTTATGGCTCGATTATGGAGATTTAGAGGGAGATGATACTGATGGACATATTGATACGTTGGCTCGCTTTTGTTCGTATGACACTATTGCTTATGTGCAATGTGAAGATGAGAAGGACTCGCATTTTCATGAATTAAGAAAAATGGAACAGCAGTTGATGTCGTTCCGTACCTTAGAAGGGAAACCCTATAAATTATTGCCACTTCCAATGGTAGATAAGATAGAAGAAGAAGGAGAAAGACTTCCTGCTACCTATGCCAATTTTTTGATTATGAATACTGCAGTACTCATGCCGTCCTATAATCAACCGAAAAATGATGCGAGGGCAAGGGAGGTTTTACAAAAAGCATTTCCCGATAAGGAGATTGTTATGGTTGATTGCAGAGCTTTGATTAAACAACACGGTTCTTTGCATTGTGTAACGATGCAGTTCCCTAAAGAGGTAGAAATTACTCTTTAATATTCATTTTTTCTTTTATCTCTTTTATTGAGAATAGACTTTCGTCTGTTTCTGTAAAAAAGGAGTGCTGTTTTAAAAGGTCAAGAGTTTTTTTGTTGTAGTGTTCTCCTAAAGAGATGTGAATATTATTGCTAATAAGTTGTTTCGCCAACATTTCATTCCCTCTAAAACCATGAATAATCCACTGTTGCCTTGGTTTATATATTTTTTTGTAATGCAATAATTCATCGTATGCTGAGACAATGTGTAAAATAAGTGGTTTATGAAACTTCTCTGAAAGTAAGATGTGATGTTTGAAGACGTGCTGCTGAAGTTCAAAACTTATCTTACATTTTTTATCCAAACCAGTTTCTCCAATAGCAACCACTTGGTTGCTTTGTGCATATTTTTCTATTAAAAGAAAATCTTTTTCCCAATCATTTGATACAAACCAAGGATGAATACCAATTGAAATGGGTTGATGTGGGTATTGTTTAATAAATTTCTCAGTATCTTTAGGAAAAACATTGCGGATGGTCTTTTCTCCTAAAAATCTGTGAGAATGAATATCTTCAAAATTCTTTAGCATTAAAACGAGAAGACTACACCTGCCATAACAGACCCAACTACATCATAGCCATACCAATTTTGATAACGTAGTTTTGGAGCAAGTCCAAGTACATTATTTAATTGCAAATAGGCCGAAAGCCAACTGCTATAGGAGTAAGAAGCTGATAGGTTTATGTCGTGGATATTACGCATTTTTAGAGCACTTCCATTTGGCATTTTAGCATAGCGTCCGGTGGCAAGATAATAGCTTGCAGCAACTCTAATATCTGGTGTAATATTATAGTCTCCACCAATGTTGAGTTCCCAAGTTGGACGTTGCCATGCTTTTTCTCCGTTAGTTTTGGCTTCTCCTTTTAAGTACCAACCATTGTATTGACCTTTTATTGTTGCACTAAATTTTTCTTTATAATTATAATTTAGATTCAACCCAACTTTAAGTAAATCCGTGTCGTAGAATTGTGAGACAAAACTATTAGAAAAACGCAAATCAGAAGGGTCATTTTCTAATGCATAGGTTTGATTCGTAAAGAAGTGTTGATTCTTAATTATTTTATAATGAACATACGCATCAACGAAGAAAAATGTGATAGGTTTAACTTTTACTCCTGCATAAAAATCAGCGGGAGTGTAAGTGTCTGGGAGCATTTCTGCTTCGTTTGCAAAGCAATTCTGGTTGTAAATTTCACGCAACGAATTAAGTTCAAAATCACCTCCAACACCGGCATAAACAGACACCATCTTAGGATTGATGAAATATTCTATTTCTACATCGGGAGAAATATTAGCAACTTGAGTATGTTCTCTTTTTATTGCAAAGGCAGTTTTTATTCCTGCACGAAGGAGTAGTTGCTTTTTTGTCATCAAAAAACGGGGAGAGAAATGTATTGTTGAAGAATACTTTGGTAGGTTCTCGATGCCATTCTTCATTTTCCCGTACAGCAAATTATTCATTCCAAAATCAAAAGCAATACGATAATCCTTGTTTTTAAGTATGAAGTCAAACATCGTGTTTATTCCAAACTGATGTTCGGAATAACCTTCTGGCATAAAGAAAAGCTCATAATTGATGTTGGCGTCATATTTGAAATTGTTTGTTGGCATTGATCGACAACCTATTTTTGTTAAAACGGTATTTAGGTTCTCTTCTTTTTTTATCAACTCTTTTCCTAAAGTTGCGCTATTCAAATGATTAAATGATAATGAATCAAAGATTTGGGTTGTTCCGTAACGATTAAAAGTTTTATTACGATAACCTAAATCAATATAAAAATTAGCGTTATTAAAGTAATGGTTGAAGTTTAGATTTATGTCTGTTTCAATGTATTTTTTGTTACTCAAAGTGGAAGTTGAGTTTTTTGTAGTGTCGGTTTGATTTCCTTTTCCCCAATCCCAAACTAATCCATTATTCCTAAAATCAAAGTCTAGTTTACTATTTTTTTTGTTAAGTAGTGGATAGGCAAATTCCACGTCCCATTTCAATGGTAATCCAATTGCAAGTTTTGCATGACCATTTTTGTAGTTGTCTCGTGCCATAGCGGTAAGAGGGGCCTGAGGAAGCACAGCAGAAGGTGAAGTTAGCGTGAGCGGAGCAGAGTATTCTGAGTATTCAATCTTGCTTTTTTCTACATTAGGTTCTGAAATTGAAAGGCTCTGGTTTACTTTCTTTGCATCCATTATTACAGGATTGTACTCTCGTTCAATCGTTATGTTTCTGTGTACAACAGAGTCATTTTCCGTTTGAGCGAAAATTGCCAAATGGCATAAAACTAAAGCGGCTATTAAAGGAATTCTTATTCTCATTGTTGTAGTTATTTTTCGTTTTCAGTGTTTTGTTTTTCTCTTTTTTCAATTTTTTCTAATCGGTCTGCAATTAGATTTTGAATATCGTCTTGAACTTTATAGTTGTCTCTTAAGCTTAGCAAGTATTGTTTTGCTTGAAAATCATCACCTTTTTCTACATAAATATCAGCAAGCAGAACAAAGCAACGTGCCAACCAGAATTGATAAGGAGTATTTTTTTCGATAAAGTCAAAAATCTCATTTTCAGATTCATCTAAATTTTTTACATCAAAAAGATATTGTGCTAATAAATATTTTGCTTCTGATCCCATTTCATGCATCAAATCTTTTGATAAAAATCTCAAATCCTCTTCAGCTTCTTTTGTTTGATTTGTAGCAATGTATGCTTTTGCTCTATTGTAGCGAGCTTCTCCTTCAAGTTCTTCGCTAGTAACATCTCCCAAAAGAATTTCATTCGCAATACTAATGGTCGTTTGATAATCATTTTGGAAATGGCTACAACGAAGTACTCCTAGCCTAGCAATATTTCTGTTTTCAACATTACTAGCAGCATCAAGTAATTTCCTAAAGAAATCTTGTGAAGTCTTGTATTGTTTTTTATTATAAGTGATTTCAGCTGCACGAATAAGCGACTCTTCAACGTATTTGTTTCCATCTATTGAGGCCACATCTTTGTATTCTTTTAGAGCCTCGTCAAATTTTTCTAAATTGTAATATGAACTTGCCAAATAGTAACGTGCTGTAATGCAGTTCTTCGATGTATTTGAAACGCAATATTGTTGCAGATATTGTTTCAAAGTGGTTATGGCATTTGAATAATCTTCTTTTGCGTAAACACGTTCTGCTGCAATGAAACTTAATGAGTCGCCTTTGTCGTTAGAGACTGAAGTAGCATAACTTTTTCCAAGGGTTTTGCAATATTCTAAAAATGCAGGCACATCATTTGTTTCAACGTGCAATGCTTCTAGACTTTCAAAAGCGGAACGCGCCTCGTCACTACCTTTGTATTTTGCTATTACTTGCTTATATGCCTGTTTAGCTTTTTCTGTTTCTCCAATGTTGAAGTAGAGCATACCAATTTCGAGCGATGCTTTGCGAGCCAACGTGTTTTTTGGAT
>JAGCIZ010000119.1 GCA_017648235.1 Paludibacteraceae bacterium | reverse complement strand
TCGCTGATAACATACTCCATTCGCGCACGATCGCGCACGTTACCGAGAAATGGTAAAAAGTTTACTTTCGGGAAGAGTTGTTTTATCTCGTTCTTAATCTCAAAAAGGGCAGTTTCTGACTGATCGAGTACAATGAGAAGTTTAGGATTAAAGGAGCAAACCTGTCGTGCAATTTCGCTTCCGATAGATCCTGCAGAACCCGTTATCAAAACAACTTTTTCGTACAAATCTTTTGAAATCTCACTTTTGTCTATACTTATCTCTTTTCGTTCCAAAAGGTCTTGAATCTCAATCTTCTGGATGGATTTTACGTCCACAGAGGTGGTTTCTGCGTTGTATTCAGAAAAGTTAGATGTGGTAAGTATAGTAATTCCTTTTTCTAGAAAAATATCAATAACCTCCACGATATTTGGAGATTGCATTTTCAAAGGAGAAACAATAATTTTTTTGACATTTTTCTTGGTGATAATTTTCAGTGCATTGGAAAGAGAATAAACCTTGGCTCCAAGAAGTTGAAGATGGTTATCTGCCGTTTCATCAATAAAACCTACGATTTGATAGTTCGAATGTTCTGCTTTGAGAGATTTTGCAATCGCAACTCCACCTTTTCCAGCTCCATAAATCATTATGTTTTCTGTGCGAAGAAGAACGCCATTTTCTAATTTTATTTGTTCGAAAAATGTTTTTACAAATAATCTTAAAGAAAAAAGCATTACAAGGTTTAATAATGAAAAAAGAAGAATTTCAACTGTAAGAAATGTAGGAGGCAGTGCATCTATTTCATTACAAAGAATATGAATAAGAAAAAGACCTCCCATTGTAAAAAATACAGAAAGGAAGAGTTTGAATAGGTCTACGTAGGCAGAATAACGAAGAATTCCTGCATACGTTTTGAAAAGAAAGAAACTAATACACTGAACAACTAGAACAATCCACACGTCAGGAAAAAATCCTACTGTTTCTAAATTTAGAGAGAAAGATCCACCAAAGCTTTGAGCAAATGGCCTCAAACAGACAAAATAAACAATGAGAAATGAAAGAAATGTTATGCAAATGTCCAATGCAAACACTACCCAACGGGGTAAATAATGCAGAGATGCAATTTTCCTTAATAGATACAACTTTCTAGTTTCCATAATGTTTTTCTATTATATTTCTTCTAAAGTTGATATTAGAAAATTCCAAAATCTTTGAACGCTAGAGATGCTCACTTTTTCATCGGGAGAGTGAGGATGACGAATTGTTGGTCCAAAAGATATCATGTCTATATCTCCTTTTTTTGCTCCAATAATTCCACATTCCAGTCCAGCATGAATTACCTTTATTTCAGGTTTTTCCCCAAATTTCTGTTTGTATACCTCCGACATTATTGTCATAATTTTTGAATTCATATCTGGACTCCATCCTGGATAATTTCCAGAAAAATCCACCTTTGCTCCTGCTAGAAGGAATAAACTTTCCACCATAGAGGCAAGTTCTTCTTTTTTACTTTCTATTGAACTGCGGATAAGCGAAGCAACAAAAATATTTTCTCCATCGGATTTAACAATGGAAAGATTATTAGATGTTTCAACCGTATCAGGCATTTCAGGAATAAATCGGAAAACACCATTTGGGCAAGCAGTAATGGCATTCACCAAGTCATCTTGGATTTCTTCTGGAATAAGTCCTTGAGGCAAATCAATTTCTTTTGCAGTAAAGCTGATTTTTTCTTCAACTGATTTGTATTCTTCGTTGAATAATTGTTCATACTCTTGCACCAAATTAGAAACTTCTTCCAATCCTTCTGCAGGGATAGTGATAATGGCTGTAGCTTCGCGAGGGATGGCATTGCGCAGATTTCCACTTTCAATGCTAGAGAGTCGTGCTTCATAAAGCATAATAGATTCTTTTAGAAATCTAAACATTAGTTTAATGGCATTAGCCCTTCCACAATTGATTTCTAACCCTGAATGTCCTCCTTTTAACCCTGACAATCTTATTTCAAGTGCTATATCTCCATTTGGAATAGCAACTTCGTTGTATTTGAATGTGATATTTGCATCTACACCGCCAGCACAACCGACGAACAGTTCACCTTCATCTTCCGAATCCATATTGAGCAGAATTTTTCCATTAAAAGATGTTTCGGTCAGATTCTTTGCTCCTATCATTCCCACTTCTTCGTCAATAGTAAAAAGTGCTTCAATAGGACCATGGCTAAGGTCGTTTGATTCATGTATTGCCAAAGTTGCAGCAACTCCAATTCCATTATCAGCACCAAGGGTGGTTTGGGTAGCTTTTAGCCAATCATCTTCAACGATTAAACTCAAGGAATCTTTTTCAAAATTATGGTT
>JAGCIZ010000118.1 GCA_017648235.1 Paludibacteraceae bacterium | reverse complement strand
GCATATAAAGCCCAAGTTCCTTTTGTGTAAATATCTCCGGTAAGTTCCAAATCAAAATAATCGCTTATTGCAAAATAATATCCTCCATTACGCAAGTAAAAACCCCTAGTAAATTCGTCACCATAACTTGGCATAATGAATCCCGATGAATATTTTTCATTAAAAGGGAAATATCCAAAAGGGATAGCTAGAGGAAGAGGAATGTCTGCCATTACTAAGTATGCTGGTCCAGATGCAACAAAACTTCCTGGTTTTACTTTGGCTTTTGTGAGTTGCATGTAAAAATGCGGATGTTCGTGATCTTCGCATGTAGTGTATTTTCCATTTCTCATAAAAAGCAAATTGTCAGAATCTTTTTTTGATTCGTTGGCAACAATAAATCCATCTCCTTGTTGTGTAACACCCCTGCGGATATATCCTTTTCTTGTGTTCAGGTTGTATTTTACTGTTTTTGCTTGATATTCGTCTGTTCCTTCTCTAAATATAGGGGAGCCAATCTCGTTGCCTAAAGTATCAACAATTCCTTCAGCATAAACAGTATTGCTATCAAGAACCATTCTAATGTGTTCGGCATTGAGTTGTATGGCGCGATTTAATTCATAAATAGCTTCTCCTTCTCCATATAAAAAGCCCGTACCATTTCTCCATAAAACAATAGAATCTCTTGATTTGTAATCAATTTTGGCATCTATCTTGCTTTTTGTGGAGGTTTTTGTGGGTGATTTTGTATTAGAGTCGGTATCTTTTTTTAATTCGGTAGTGTTTTGTTTTAGACGTAATGAGTCCGAAATATGTTCCTCTTTTCCTAGAAGAATAGTAGGAATAAAGAACAAAAAAACAACCAATTTTATTTTGTTAAAAACTTGCAAATCAGTAATGTATATAAAAAGCGCAATATATAAAATTCAAACCTACAAAAGTATATAAAATCCGTTTTTTATCCTAATGTAATGTGGTAAAAGTTTTGTTGATACTTAGGGATATAAGTGCTAATAAATTGTTATCTTTGCAAGTTGAAAAATAAAAAAGTAAAAGAAAAATGAAAGTAATGAAATTTGGCGGAACATCCGTAGGTTCTGCAAAGAGGATGAAAGAAGTTGCTTCGATTATTTGCGATGGCGACAAAAATTTAGTGGTACTTTCGGCTATGTCGGGAACAACAAATCAGTTAGTGGAAATTGCTGATTATTTGTATAAGAAGAACCCAACAGGCGCTATGGAGCTGATTAACAGATTGGAAATGTCGTATTATCCAGTTGTTGATGAACTTTATTCTACAAAAGAGTATAAAGAAAAAGGTAAAGATTTGATTAGTTCGTTTTTTGAGTTTTTGCGTTCGTTTACTAATTTGAGTGATACTTTTACCATTTTTGAGGAAAAAATAATTCTTGCTCAAGGCGAATTGATTTCAACTAATTTGTTTAATAATTATTTGAATGAAATCGGGAAAAAATCAGTTCTTCTTCCAGCGCTTGAATTTGCTAAAACGGATAAAAATGGTGAGCCTGATACGATGTTTATTCAAGAAGAATTGAATAAAAAAATTGCTGAGTATGAATCGGCTGAAATTTTTGTTACTCAAGGATATATTTGTCGTAATTTTTATGGAGAGATAGATAACCTTCAACGTGGTGGAAGCGACTATTCAGCCTCGCTTTTTGGGGCGGCAATCAAGGCTTCTGAAATTCAGATTTGGACTGATATTGATGGTATGCATAATAACGACCCTCGTTTTGTGGAAGGTACTACTCCAATTCCTATGTTGCATTTCGAAGAAGCTGCAGAGTTGGCTTATTTTGGGGCAAAAATTTTGCACCCAACTTGTATTCTTCCAGCTAAATTGGCGAATATCCCAGTTCGTTTGCTTAACACAATGCAACCAGATGCAGAAGGAACACTTATTTCTAATAAGTCAAAACAAGGAGTGATTGAAGCTGTAGCAGCAAAGGATGGAATTACAGCAATTAAAATCAAATCGGGAAGAATGCTTTTGGCTTATGGTTTCTTGCGTAAAGTTTTCGAAATTTTTGAAAGTTACCAAACCTCAATTGATATGATTACGACATCCGAAGTTGGTGTTTCGTTGACTATTGATAATACAAAACATTTGACTGAAATTCTTAATGACTTAAAGAAATTTGGTACGGTAAGTATTGATGAAGACATGGTCATTATCTGTGTGGTTGGAGATTTGGATTATAGCAATGTTGGATTCCAAGCTCAAGTTCTGGACGCAGTTAAAGAAATTCCAGTTCGAATGGTTTCTTACGGAGGAAGTAATTACAATATATCGCTTTTGGTGAAAAAAGAAGATAAAGTAAAAGCCCTTAATGCGTTGAGCGATAAACTCTTTAAACAAAAATAAATAATGATTAAAGGTTCTTTTCCTGTAGAGAAGTTTCGTGAGTTACAAACTCCGTTTTATGCTTACGACAAGGAGTTGTTGCAAAAAACGTTGGATGCTATAAATGTAGAGTCAAAAAAATATGGCTATCATGTGCATTATGCGGTTAAAGCAAATGCAAATCCTACGATTTTACAGATGATTTGTTCTGCGAATTTAGGGGCAGATTGTGTAAGTGGGGGAGAAGTAAGAGCTGCTATTGAGGCAGGTTTCCCTTCTGATAAAATTGTGTTTGCAGGAGTTGGTAAGGCCGATTGGGAAATAGAATTGGCGTTGGATAATGATATTTTTTGTTTTAATGTTGAGTCGGAACCAGAATTGGAAAATATCAACGATTTGGCTTCTCAAAAAAACAAAATTGCTCGT
>JAGCIZ010000117.1 GCA_017648235.1 Paludibacteraceae bacterium | reverse complement strand
CCTAATAATCTCTTATATTGAACAGAACCAAGTGTAATATCATCGGTTGTTTGAGCCACTCGCTTATAATTAGCTTTAATATAACGCATATCAACATCTCGACCAACTTTATAAAGTGAATAAAGAGGGTTACGAGCTTCACCAGACATTGGAACATTCTCCATTTTTTGGTTAATGTAGTTTGCCGAGAAATCTAACTTCAAATATTTGTTAAACAAAATAAAATTCTGCTTAAACATCAAGTTATGACGACTAAAGGTATTGTTTTCCATAATACCATTTGCCGTTGTATTTCCATAAGAGAAATAAGATCGCGCATTTTCCGAACCACCATTAATAGCAACAGTGTTAGTAAAGTTCATACCCAAATTAAAATACTCCTTCAAGTTATCTCTTGGCTCAGTTGTAAAATAAGGGATATATGCCTCATACAAATCCCGTTCCTCTTGGGTATAATCAGAAAGTTTCTTATGACTCCAGCTATATTCCGAAGTTTCGTAACCAGATTCACGATCGCCAGAAATAACAGAACCATAAGTATTTTGGAACTTAGGCAAAACTAGAGGTGTTTCAAATGTTGTATTACTTGAAATATCAACACGAACAGCACCTTCACGACCGCTCTTTGTTGTAATCAACACAACACCATTATTTGCCTTAGAGCCATAAAGAGCAGCAGCATTAGCACCTTTCAACACAGTAATGTTCGCTATATCATCGGCATTGTAGTTTGACAAAGGGTCTCCACCATCACGAGATCCACTATAAACTGCATCACCAACAGAAGATTGACCAGATGCACCATTTGAAATAGGAATACCATCAACTACAATCAACGCATCATTATTTCCTAACAAAGAGGTTTGACCACGTAAAGTAATCTTCGAAGCACCACCACCAGCACCAGAAGAGTTTGGAGTAATAACCAAACCAGCCATCTTTCCTTGCAATGAGTTTGCAATGTGAGAATCTTTCGCTTTTGTCAACTCTGCTCCAGAAACAGACTGAGTTGCATAAGTCAAAGATTTTGCTTTACGTTCGATACCCATCGCTGTCACAACGACCTCTTCCAACACCTTGTTGTCTGGCTGCAATTTGATTCTAAACGCAGTTTGACCACCAACTTCCGAAGTTTGAGTCTTGTAACCCATGTAAAAGAATTCCAAAACATCTTTCGAACTTGTAACATTCAATTCAAAATTTCCATCAAAGTCAGTAATAGTACCTACAGATGTCCCTTGAATTCTAACACTCGCCCCAATCATTGGTTCATCAAATTCATCAACAATTACACCTGTTACCTTCGTTTGTGCAAAAGCACTAAACGAAATTACAAGCAACAATGCAACCATTAAAGTTCTCAAACCTAGCGAGAATCCTCTTTTTAATGACTGTTCTTCTCTTTTCATAAACAAACTTAAAATCTATTTTATTACTAAAATTATTTTTTCTTTTCTATAAAAAACTATAAATCAGCATACTATAAATTACTTCAAAAGTAAGCACACTTTACCTTATAATTGGCGGTAAAGGTAATACTCTTTTTTATTCCAACAACATTAAATTCTAAATTTTTTTAAAATTAACAAAAAAAAGATTAATTCTACTTTAATAAAGAAACTAAAAAACCGAACAAACCTATTACACAAATAATTGTACCAGTTAACTTATTAATCAAACCCAATCCACGAACATTAATTTTTTTTCGAAATCGATCAACTAAGGAGTTTAGGGTCACCCACCACAAGAAAGCACCAAGAAGAATAGAAAAAATTCCAACAATACTTTGATACAATGGTTCATCGGAAGTAAAAAATCCCATACGAGCGAAGAGCCCTATAAAAATAAACATAATCATAGGATTAGATATACAAAGCGCAAATGATGTTGCAAAATCAGTAAAATAACTGCCTCCTGACTCTTGTTTATGAGCAGAAGAAAGACTTCTCACCGGGTTACTCTTAAAAATGTAAAAACCAAACAACATTATAATTACACTTCCCACTATCTGAATCCAAAACTGATACTTTGTGATAAAATCCGAAATAAATCCTAAACTAAAACCTGCAATCATGGCATAAACTAAATCTGAAAACGTCGCTCCAAGCCCCGTTATAATGCCAACTTTTTTCCCTTTTATTAACGTGCGTTGAATACAAAGAACTCCTATCGGCCCAACTGGTGCCGAAACACATATTCCTATTATTATTCCTTTTAGAATAAATTCAAGCATTATCTATTTGTTCTCTTATATAATTTTGGATTAACTCAAAATCACCGGGATGAAACCATTTTACTTTTTCATCTTTCATAAACCATGAAAGTTGTTTCTTTGCATAACGACGAGTGTTCTGTTTAATCATTTCCACAGCAAAATCTAAATCCCACTCTCCGTCAAAATACTTAAACATCTCTTTATAACCAACCGTATTTAATGCATTCAAATTCCTGTGTTGGTACAAACTCTTGGCCTCGTCCTCCAATCCCATCTGAATCATTAAGTCTACCCTATCATTTATACGGTTATATAGCTCTCCCCTCTCACAATTCAGACCTATCTTTATAATATCAAAAGGACGTCTTTTTTGCGGATTTGTCCGTAAAGAAGAATAAGGCTTTTGCGTCATATAACATATTTCCAATGCATGCAAAATCCGCTTAGCATTCCTCAAATCCACTTGGTTATAATAATCTGGATCCAAAAGTTTTAACTGAGAACGCAAATATTCTATACCACGTTCTTCATAAACCTGAAGCAAATCCCGACGAACATTCTCATCTACCGTTGGTAAATCATCTATACCTTTACATACAGCATCAACATAAAGCATCGACCCTCCAACTAAAAGAACAACATCGTTCTTTTTATGCAATTCTTGCAACAAATCAATTACATCCAATTCATACTGACCAGAACTATAACGATCAAAAATTGATTTATTGGCAATAAAATAATGTGGAACTGCTTTTAGTTGTTCATCATCTGGAGACGCCGTTCCTATTTTCATTTCCTTAAAAACCTGACGCGAATCAGCAGAAATTATCGACGTGCCAAAGCTCTGAGCTAAACGAAGGCTTGTAGACGTTTTTCCAATTCCCGTAGGACCAAGTAGAACAACTAATTTTTTCTTCATTGATAGTTAATAAGAAGAGTCTTCAAAGTCCATGTCACCAAAACCTTCACTAAGATCGTCATCATTATATCCGTCAGAGCCATAGAAATCATCATCCGATAAGATAGACGCATCTGAAGGAACAAACGAATCTATATCAACAATCTGCTTTGGAGGAATTCCTTTTTTTAAAGAACAAACTGCTTCCGATAAATTTGAGCCAAGAATAATTTCTTTCAGCTCCATAAAAAACGCTCTATCCGATATATTATCAAAAACATAAATCATTCGTTGTTTTTCTTCGGTAACAAAATCTCGCAAAACAGTGCTTTCCATCACATAATTATCATATTCTGATCCCGAATCCATTTCGAACAACGTGATTTCTTGCTCTTTTTCCCACTGATCAGTACACAAAAAGAAAGAAGTTATTTGATCTTTTGAAAATTCCACCGAATCCAAAATTGCTTCATGCAACTGAAAAAAAGTAGCATCTGCATCAATTTTTATTTCACGATAAAAGTTATCTACCTCATCGGAAAAGAAAACAAACTTATAAACCATATTATTTTGCGTTAAAAAGTGTAATATTTTTACGCAAAAATAGTAAAAAGTAAATGAGTTAACAATAAAAGTCTTTTAGTAAAAAACAGACATGGTTTTTCTCTCTTGCATCTTCTCTAACTTACTTAACTATTTACTACTTTTGCAAAGTTTTTTTGACGATTGAAAATGAGAAATTTTTGGACACGTTTTTATAATGCCGCAAAATTGGCTACCCCTTCCGCATTACACACTGCATGGTGGATGGTTAGAATTACAGTTGCGGTTTCTTTTGCAATTTTTTTACTTAAATATTCTGGTATTCTTATTTGGCTTTCAACCGCTATTGCTCCTGTATTCCAACTTTTTGGTCTACCCGGAGATGCTGCTTTCGCATTCATTAGTGGTTATTTTATAAATGTATATGCGTGCGTTGCTGTTGTGTCAACCATTGATATTTCAATTCGCGCAGTAACCATTATCGGTGCAATGACATTGGCAGCTCACGCCATACCTATCGAATCTGCCATTCAAAAAAAAACTGGCTCTTCTCTTACAATGGTAATTGTAGTACGCACAATCTCATCCTTTGTTTTAGGAATTTTGCTCAATTTGATTTTACCAAATAGACCCGATTTTGCATCTGTAACAACAGTTGAACTAAGCCAACTACCTTTTTTCAAAATTCAAGGAGAATTTATTCCTCTCTTTCTAGATTGGCTAAAAATGATTTCTATGCTTATGGGAAAAATGGTAACAATTATTCTCTCGCTCAACATCTTACATGGCGTATTGCGAGAATTTGGCATTTTGAAATACATATCGAATGCAGCACGCCCACTAATGAATATTTTTGGACTTTCAAAAGATAACTCTTTCTTGTGGATAATTGCCAACATTGTTGGTCTTTCTTACGGTGCTTCTATTATGGTTGAAGAATCACAAAAAAGCAACCTTACAAAAAGAGACATAGACTTACTAAACGCACACATTGGAGTCTCTCATAGCAACATTGAGGACTTAAGCATCGTGGTAACCGTTGGTGCTGTGTGGTGGATTGTTTTGTTCTCTCGATGGATAATGTCACTCATTAT
>JAGCIZ010000116.1 GCA_017648235.1 Paludibacteraceae bacterium | reverse complement strand
GTAGTTGGAAATACTTGGCGTGCAGTACAAGGAGAAGGAGACGGTATTGTTGGATCGAACCCAATGGTAGAATCGAACCGTGTGGTTCCATCTTATGGAGCAGGAACTCCATTCTTAGCTGGTCGTTATGAAGTGATTACAACTCCTTCATGGTCATTCACAGGAACTGCAAATCAAGGAACAGCTATTGGTGATGGGGAATCAGGAAGCACTACTGTTTCTTGGCCATCAATGGCAGATGCTCCATATAAAGCAAAACTTACGTTGGCAAACTCTTGGGGTTCTGATTCTAGAGAAGTAGAAATGATTGATGCAGCTGTGAAATTAGATGAAGCTGGAGAAGTGATTGAAGATTTGAGCGTTTATCCAAACCCATTTGCTGAATCACTATATATTCGCTTTATCGAAAAAGGTGAATACGAAATGGAAGTGTTCAACCTAGCAGGTCAAAAAGTTCAATCAAAACTATTTGGTGTTGAAAAATACGAAACAGTAAGTCTTAATCTTTCGGGCGAAGCAGGAATGTATATCGTTCGTTTGAAGAAAGATGGTAAGTATATTAAATCTTTCAAATTAGAAAAGAAATAATATAATAGAACTTTATAAAGAAAAGAAGCGAATTCCAAACGTTTGGAGTTCGCTTCCTTTTTTTTGTTAGTTATGTGGACAAAAGTCAGATAAATTTTTGTTGCTAAAAAGAGTAAACTCGCAACATATTAATTAATTTTGCGCTTGATTTATTTTTTATAAAAAAGAGGAAAAATGAAACTTTTTGATGTATATCCGTTGTTTGATATCAATATTGTAAAAGGTTGTTCGTGTCGAACTTACGATGACAAAGGAGTAGAATATCTTGATCTATATGGTGGTCATGCAGTGATTTCTATTGGTCATGCGCATCCACATTATGTGGAAGCAATCACTTCACAACTTAAGGCGCTGAATTTTTATTCCAACTCGGTGATAAACAATTTGCAGGTTGCTTTGGCGGAAAAGTTGGGAAAAGCATCTGGGTATGAAGATTATTCATTGTTTCTGATAAACTCGGGTGCCGAAGCAAATGAGAATGCATTAAAACTTGCTTCGTTTCATACGGGTAGAAAAAAAGTTGTTTCGTTTCAAAAGGCCTTTCATGGTCGTACCTCAGCTGCAGTTCGAGTAACTGATAATCCTACAATTATTGCTCCCCTTAATAGCGATTTGGAAGTTGAGTATTTGCCTTTAAATGATATAGAAGCGGTAAGCAGTGCGTTGGAGAAACGCGATGTTTGTGCCGTAATTATTGAAGGTATTCAAGGAGTTGGTGGTGTGCGTATTCCAGATAAGAACTTCTTGCAACAACTTCGAGAACTTTGTACAGAAACTGAAACAGTGCTTATTCTTGATGAAATTCAGTCGGGTTATGGTAGGAGCGGAAAGTTCTTTGCTCATCAGTATGCAGGAATTCGTCCTGATATTATTACTGTAGCCAAAGGAATGGGGAATGGTTTTCCTATTGGTGGTGTGCTTATATCTCCAATGTTCAAAGCAGTGTATGGAATGCTTGGAACAACCTTTGGAGGCAATCATTTGGCATGCGCAGCAGCTATGGCTGTGCTTGAGGTAATGGAAAGTGAAAATTTGGTGGAAAATGCTGCAAAAGTTGGAGAGTATTTGCGTCAGGAACTTCAAAAAATGCCTCAAATAAAAGAAGTACGTGGACTTGGATTAATGATTGGTCTTGAGTTTGAAGAACCTATAAAGGATATTAGACGCAAGCTATTGTTTGAACAACACGTTTTTACAGGAGTGAGCGGAGCGAATGTAATTCGTATTTTACCTCCTCTTTGTTTGACGATGCAAGATGCAGATGAATTTCTTGCTCGATTTAGAAAATGTTTCTAAAATCACTTTGCAATAAAGATGTAAAAAAGAGGAAGAAATGGAAAAGGTTTCTTCCTTTTTTTATTTCAAATTTCTTGAACTCACTACTAATTTGTAACTTTGCTTGATTAAAAATAAAAGGAGTTTTTAGAGATGAATATTTCGTACAATTGGTTAAAAAAATACATAAATATAGATGTTCCTGCAGAGGAACTTTCTGCAATTTTAACTTCTATTGGTTTGGAGGTTGGTAAGTTTGAAAACATTCAGTCTGTAAAAGGCGGACTTCAAGGTTTGGTTGTTGGAGAAGTTTTGGCTTGCAGAAATCATGAAAATTCTGATCATTTGCATGTAACTGAAGTTTCTGTGGGTACTGAAGAAACGCTGCAAATTGTTTGTGGGGCTCCAAATGTTGCTGAAGGACAGAAAGTTATAGTGGCAACTATTGGTGCAAAACTTTATCCGTCTGAAGGTGGTGAATTTGTCATAAAGCGATCAAAAATTCGTGGAGTAGAATCGTTTGGTATGCTTTGCGCAGAAGACGAAATAGGAGTAGGTACTGATCATAATGGAATAATTGTTTTACCTTCTGATGTAGAGGTTGGAACACTTGCGGCAGATTATTACAACGTAGAAAGTGATGTGGTTTTTGAGGTGGATATTACGCCTAATCGTTCGGATGCTACTTCTCATTTTGGAGTAGCTCGCGATATTGCGGCTTATTTTGCTTCTCGTGATAGTAAAATTGTTCTTTCTAAACCTGATATTTCTGCTTTTAGTGTAGATAATAATAATTTGAAAGTTGAGGTTTCGGTTGAAAATAATGTAGCATGTCCTCGTTATTCGGCCTTAACTATTAGTGGAGTAGAAGTGAAGGAGTCTCCTACGTGGTTGAAAAATAATCTTTCGGCAATTGGTATTCGCCCTATAAATAATATTGTAGATGCTACCAACTATATTCTTCATGCTTTAGGTCAACCTCTTCATGCTTTTGATGCGGATAAATTGAAAGGCAATAAAGTGATTGTAAAAAATCTAGGAGTTGGAACAAAATTTGTAACTCTTGATGGAGAGGAAAGAACTTTGAGAGCAGAAGACTTGATGATTTGCAATGCCGAAGAAGGTATGTGTATTGCGGGTGTTTTTGGAGGAAAAGAGTCTGGAATTACAGAATCAACCAAAAATGTTTTTCTTGAGAGTGCCTATTTTAATCCTGTTTCTGTTCGTAAAACAGCAAGAGCACACGGATTAAATACCGATGCTTCGTTCCGTTATGAGAGAGGATGTGATCCTAGTTGTACAGTTGATGTGTTGAAATATGCTGCTTTGCTTATTCAAGAAATCGCTGGGGGATGCGTATCGTGTGATGTAATTGATATTTATCCAAACGAAATAAAGCCGGCTCGTGTTGAATTAACTTATCAAAAGATAAACGCACTAATAGGAATGGAGTTGGAAAATGAAGAAGTAAAAAGCATTCTTCACGGTCTTGAAATGCAGATAATATCTGAAGATGAGAATGGATTGGTTGTTGATGTGCCAACTTATCGTGTTGATGTGCAAAGGGATGTTGACGTGATAGAAGATTTGTTAAGAATATATGGATATAATCGTGTGCCAATGGGTACTTCGGTGAAGTCAAGCATTAGTTATTCTTCTAAAAAAGATAGTTGGAAACTTCAAAATCTTATTTCAGAACAACTCACCGCAAACGGATTCCGTGAAATAATGAATAATTCGCTTACGAAGTTGTCTTATTATGCCAATTCAGAAGTTTATCCAGAAGCAAATTGTGTCAAAATAATGAATCCTCTTGGGGTTGATTTGAGTGTGATGCGTCAGACTTTGCTTTTTGGAGGCTTGGAAAGTATTGTTTACAATAAAAATCGCAAAAATGGCAATTTGAAGTTTTATGAATTTGGAAATTGTTATTATTTCAATGCTGAGGCGTCAGGAGAGGAAGCGTTGAACCGTTATAACGAAGATTTTCATTTGGCACTTTTCTTAACTGGAAATAAAGCCGAACAAAGTTGGGTGGCAAAAGAAGAAAAGACTACATTCTTTGAGTTAAAGTCTCATGTGATGAATGTGTTTGCTCGTTTGGGAGTGAAGAAAAATAGTTATGTTATTGAGTCTTATTCGAACTCAATTTTTGCAGATGCTTTGAAACTTATTAATAAAAAAGGTATTGTGTTGGCTGTTTTAGGAAAAATAGAGTTTAAACTATTGAAGCAGTTTGATATTGATGGCGAAGTTTTCTTTGCAGATATAAATTGGACAAATCTTTTGAATGAGTTGAGTTTGCAAGATATTACTTACCAAGATATTCCAAAATTTCCTGAGGTAAAGCGCGATTTGGCATTGTTGATTGACAAAAGTGTTACGTTCCAAGATATTGAGATGATTGCCTACGAAACAGAAAGAAAACTTCTCAAGGATGTGAATTTGTTTGATGTGTACGAAGGAAAGAACCTACCAGCAGGAAAAAAATCTTATGCAGTTTCGTTTATTCTTCAGGATGCAGAACGTACGCTAAAAGATAGCCAAATAGATGCGATTGTTCAGAAATTGATTAAAAATTTGACCGATAAACTTGGTGTTGTTTTACGCTAAAAAAAATAATAAGAGAGTATGGTTTATCCTATTTTTCTATATGGAAATCCTGTTTTAAGGAAAGAAGCAGAAGATATTTCATTGGACTATCCTGATTTGCAAAAGCTTATTGCAGACATGTATGAGACTATGGCGAAATCAGAAGGTATTGGTTTGGCTGCACCTCAAATAGGTTTGCCTATTCGTTTGGCAGTGATTGATTTATCTCCATTATCTGATGATATGCCTGAGTATAAAGGTTATAAGCATGCGTTCATTAATCCACATATTTTGGAAACTGACGGTGAAGAACTTTCACATGAGGAGGGTTGTTTGAGTTTGCCAGGAATCAGCGAATCTGTAAAGAGGAGAAATCGAATTCATGTTACATATTTCGACGAGAATTTGCAAAAACATGATGAATGGGTTGAAGGATATTTGGCACGTGTGATGCAACACGAATTTGATCATTTGGATGGTCATGTTTTTATTGATAGAATAACGCCTATTCGTCGTCAGTTGATTAAGTCAAAGTTGACTGCAATCCTTAAAGGTAAGGTTAAGTGCTCATACAAAACAAAAAGCGTTTGATTTTTCGTTAAACACTTTTCTAGAAAAACAGTAGTTTTTTTAGTCAATGGAAACAAAGGCCTATATCAAAAATATCAATGGATTAAGATTTTTGGCCTCTTTGTGCATTTTGATTCATCATATAGAACAAATAAAGTGTTCTTATGGTTTGCCAAATATGTGGGGGAGTAGTGTCTTTGAAATGATGAAGCATGTTGGAATAGTTTGTTTTTTTGTATTAAGTGGATTTCTTTTTGTACATAAATTCTTAGTAAAAAAAACGTTAAAACCAAGAGAATTTTTGCTTCATCGGTTACGTAAGTTTTATCCTTTGTATTTTGTTTTAGTTGTATTTGCGTTATTTGTTTTTCCTAACATTTCCTTTTTCAAGGTTTCAGATTTTGATTATTCAATTTTGAAAAATCCGTTACTTGTAACCTCATACATTTCTTTTATGCCGAATGTTGCTTTGGCAATGTTTCTGCCAGTACCATTTCTTGCACATACGTGGTTTTTGGGTGTTTTGGAGCAAGCATATTTTATAATTATTTTTTCTCTTCAGCGTTTTAGAATGAAGAAAGTATTTCTTGTGATACTTTTTATTTATTTTGTCGTTAGAGTTTTACTGAAATGTTTTCACGCTTTTGTCCCCATTTTTTTTGACCAGTTTATTCACCAATTTAATATAGATTGTGTTGTGATAGGAGGTTTATTTGCACTTGTATTAGGCAGAGAAAAATTTCAGAAGCTTTTGTATAACAATGTTTTATTTGTTTGTTCTGTTTTGGCAGTTTTATTATTTCTATTTTTAGGGATAAGAATTCCGTTCGTATTGTATGAGGTTTTGGCTCTTCTTTTTGGTATTATTATTTATAATTTTGCCAATCGGGAAGAACTGAAATTAGGACTAGAAAATGTTGTTTTTAATTTTTTAGGAAAAATATCATTTGAAATATTTTTATTTCATCCTATTGCTATAGTGCTAGGAATTAAAATGGTAGAAGTGCTACAATTCCCGATTTGGAGTGTTTATCTTTTAGGGATTTGTTTCTCTATTTTGTTGGCTTGGATAATGAACAGATTATGTGGATTTTTATATTCGGATTAGGAATTCTTTTGGTAACGGGAATTTTTGCTTTTGTTTTCACCAAAATGCAAAAAAAAGAAGAAGAGGAGGTTGAGATTCCCTCTGATTGTTGTGGCGCTCATGCAGTTTGTGAGCGTGATAGATTGTTAGTAAGTGCAAATGAAATTATTTATTTTGACGATGAAGAGTTAGATGTACTTTCAGGAATAGACGCAGATAATTATACCCCACAGCAAGTAAAAGAAATAAGTGAGGTTTTTTATTCCTTGCGCGAGATCGATGTTGCCGGTTGGCTGAGGAGTTTGCAATTGAGAAATATTCAGCTCCCCGAAAGTGTCAAAGAAGAGGCATTGCTTGTGGTTAGCGAGCGCCGAAGAATAGAAAGGATTTGATTTATTTAAGTATATTTGCAACTGATTTTAAGGAAAGATAGAGATGGATTTTGTAAAGAGGAGTCAGGAAGTTTTTCAGACTGAGATTTCAGAACTTGCTAAACTAAAGAACACTATTGGCACAGAAATGTCTCAGTTGGTACGTTTGATTCTTCAAAGTAAAGGAAAGGTAGTTTTTACTGGAATAGGCAAAACAGGATTGATTGGCCGAAAAATATCTTCCACGCTTACTTCTACGGGAACTCCATCTGTGTTTATGAATGCTGCAGAAGCTTTGCACGGCGATTTAGGGATAATTGGTTATGACGATGTGTTAATAGCAATCTCTAATAGTGGCTCTTCGCAGGAAATACTGAACGTAATAGAACCGATAAAAAAGATTGGTTGTACTCTTGTTGCAATGACAGGAGATGTAAATTCCGAATTGGCTAAGAAAGCGGATATCGTGATAAACATAGGAGTAGAACAAGAAGCAAGTAATTTGAATTTTGTTCCGATGTGTTCTACTACAGCAGCTCTTGTTATGGGCGATGCTTTGGCCGTTTGTTTGCTTGAAAGTCGTGGTTTTAAGTCAGATGATTTTGAGAAAACTCATCCTGGAGGAGCGTTAGGGAAAAAACTTTCAGCTAGGGTAAAAGACTGTATGTATCAGCAAGTCCCTAAAGTCCAGCAAACTACCTTGTTCAAGGATATTATTTATGAAGTGAGTAATATGCGTCAGGGCATCACAATGGTTTACAAAGACGATGTTGCAATAGGGATAATTACCGATGGAGATATTCGTCGGGCGGTACAAAAATATGACGACGTAAAATCGCTTACGGCAGCTGATATTATGACTTTTGGGTTTAAAAGTATTTTGCCTGATACTAAAATTAGCGAAGCGTTTAGAATGATGAACGAAAATAAAATCACCTCTTTGGCTGTAGTGGAAAGTGATAAAAATAATGCTGAAATTATAGGTGTTTTACACATTCACAACATTATTGATTTTAAGTAAAAATTGATTGAAAAAATATAAAAAAAGACTTTTCAATTAATGAATTTCCGTACAGAAATAAAACTGGAAAGATTGCCTGTTGATAGGCAAATTGATTATAAGAAACAATTGTTTTTGATTGGTTCTTGTTTCTCGGATAATGTTGGCAAACTCTTGAAAAACTTTGGCTTTTCAGCTATAAATAATCCTTTTGGGACACTTTACAATCCTTTCTCCATATGCCAAAATTTAGACCGACTACTTCAAAACATACCTTTTGATGATGAAGATTTAATTTTTAGTAATGGCTTGTGGCATAGTATGTCTCACCATAGTTTCTTTTCTTCTGAAGATAAGGAATTGTGTTTACAAAACATAAATAAACAATTTTCTATTGCGCAGGATAGTTTGCTAAATGCTGATTTTTTATTTATTACTTTTGGTTCTGCTTGGGTATTTAGGTGGAAGGA
Source organism: Paludibacteraceae bacterium (assembly GCA_017648235.1). GTDB lineage: Bacteria > Bacteroidota > Bacteroidia > Bacteroidales > Paludibacteraceae > RGIG9608. Next base: position 2,966 of record JAGCIZ010000116.1, on the reverse strand, counting down.
GAGTGGAGAAGTTGTTGCCAATTGTCATAAAATTCCATCAAAAGAATTTATTAGAGAGAAGCTTTCTGTTGAATGTATAGTAAAAAGGGTAGAGCATACAATTCAGCTCTTGAGGCAAAAGAATCCGACAATTAAAATTGTTTTTTCAGTAAGCCCCATACGTCACCTAGGTGATGGTTTGCATGAAAATCAGTTGAGTAAATCAACGTTACTTTTAGCAGTTGATGAGTTGTGTAAGCAGCAAAATACAACCTATTTTCCCTCTTATGAGATGATTTTGGATGATTTGCGTGATTATCGTTTTTTTTCTGATGATATGTCACATCCTTCATCATTTGCGGTGGATTATATTTGGCAGAAATTTAGTGATTGTTTTTTTAGTGAACCAACTAAGCAACTTTTGTTGAGAGTTGAAAAGCTAAGAAAATCTCTTGATCATCGTCCTTTGAATCCTAACTATAAAGAATATGAAAAATTTCTTCTTGCACTTGAAACGGAGAAGGAATATTTAATAAAGCAGGGTATTGTAATTTAATAAAGAGTAGAGAATTAGTAAATTTTTTTAATAAGACTTATGGCACATAATCTTTTGACAAAATTAGAAGATCTTAAACATAAATTTCAGGAAATATCAACATTGATAACTGACCCTTCTGTGATTTCCGATATGAAGCGTTTTGTTCGTTTGAACAAGGAGTATCGTGAGTTGGAGTTGCTTATGGAGGTTTATAAGGAGTATAGTCAGTTATTGAAAAATATTGCAGAAGCCAAAGAGATTTTAGAAATAGAGTCAGATCCGGAAATGAGAGATTTGGCGAAAGCAGAGTTAGATGATCTTGAACCAAAAGTTGCTCCGATGGAGGAAAAAGTAAAGCTTCTGCTTATTCCTTCTGACCCTGAAGATAATAAAAACGCCATTGTTGAAATTCGTGGAGGAACTGGCGGTGATGAAGCGGCTATTTTTGCCGGAGATTTGCTTAAGATGTATTTGAAATACTGTGAAACAAAGGGTTGGAAAACTCAAATTACAAGTTTTAATGAGGGAACTTCTGGTGGATTCAAAGAAGTTGTTTTCAGTGTGACGGGCGAAAATGTTTACGGAACGCTTAAGTATGAGAGTGGTGTTCATCGTGTTCAGCGAGTGCCTGCTACAGAAACCCAAGGTCGTGTTCATACATCGGCAGCAACTGTAGCCGTTCTGCCCGAAGCAGACGAGTTTGATGTGCAAATTAACGAAGGTGAAATCAAATGGGATACATTCCGAAGTGGAGGAGCTGGCGGACAAAATGTAAATAAAGTAGAGTCGGGAGTTCGCTTGCGATATATGTGGAAGAATCCGAATACGGGAGTAGTTGAGGAGATTTTGATTGAATGTACCGAAACTCGCGACCAACCAAAAAATAAAGAGCGTGCTTTGGCTCGTTTGCGTACTCAGATTTATGATAGAGAACATCAAAAATATATTGACGATATTGCTTCTCGTCGAAAAACCATGGTAAGTACAGGCGATAGAAGTGCAAAAATTCGTACCTACAATTATCCGCAAGGACGTATTACCGATCATCGAATCAATTACACCATATACAATCTTTCTTCGTTTATGTCAGGCGAAATTCAAGGAGTTATTGATCAACTTATTGTAGCCGAAAATACTGAGCGATTGAAAGAGAGCGAGTTGTAAAAAAAATATTTTTTCATTGATGAAAAAGTCGTTGATTTTTGTAATACTTTTTGTCCTTTGTGGATTTTTTTTTTCTTGCCGATTTGGTGTTGGGACGTATTTACATTCCGTTTCAAGAAATTTTTGAAGCGCACGACTCTATTTTTTATGAGATTTTGTACAATTTTCGTTTGCCTAAAGCAATAACTGCTGTTGTTACGGGAGCAGCCATTTCGCTTTCGGGATTATTGATGCAAACGCTTTTTCGCAATCCATTAGCTGGACCTTATGTGTTGGGTGTGAGTTCCGGGGCGGGACTTGGCGTTGCAGTTTATATTTTGGCGAGCACTATTGTTCCTATGGCTTTGTTGCAGAGCGGATGGGGATTAGTTATAGCGGCTATAGCAGGAGCATCGGTTGTTTTGATGTTGGTTCTGTTTACATCGTTTAGAGTGAAAAGCGCAGTATCTCTTTTGTTGATTGGACTGATGTTTGGGCAAATAGCAGGTTCTATTGTTAGTTTGTTGCAGAGCGTGAGCGATCCTGATTCTTTGAAGCTTTACGTTACGTGGACTTTTGGCGATTTGTCAGCAGTGAGTTGGCGCTACATGCAAGTTATGCTTCCTATAGTTATTCTAGGTTTTTTGTTAACGGTCAGCATTCAGAAACCATTGGATGGACTTCTTCTTGGTGAAAACTATGCTAAAGGTTTGGGTATTTCTATTATTAGAACGCGTGTGATAATTATAATTTCTATCACTTTATTGGCTGGTGCAGTTACTGCTTTTACGGGTCCGATTGCTTTTGTAGGCATTGCGGTTCCACACATTGCAAGAGGAATGTTTAGAACGTCGGTGCATAGGGTGGTTATTCCTGCCACTATGCTCATAGGAGCTCTTTTATTGCTACTTTGCGACATTATCACCCAACTTCCTTTTTATACTCCATTGCCTATTAACGCAGTAAGTGCTATGATTGGAGCTCCTGTGATTATTTGGATTATACTGAAAAATCGCACCAAGGCGTAATTTCGAGCACTGGAGAATCCTCTTACTTAGTAGTTGGTTCAGCCTACTATTATTCAATAAGGTTTGTTATATTATGAAAGTCTGTGGATTTGGGTATGCTTAATGATAATCAATTAGTTGTCGAATCGCTAATAGAATCACGAACATATATAAAAAAAAGCACTTACTTTTTTGTAAGTGCTTGATTTTCAGTGTGACTCCGACAGGATTCAATCCTGTAAACTTCTGATCCGTAGTCAGATGCTCTATTCAGTTGAGCCACGGAGCCATCAGAATTG
>JAGCIZ010000115.1 GCA_017648235.1 Paludibacteraceae bacterium | reverse complement strand
TTTTCCACTTGGCTTTTCCACATCGGCTGCTATTGTGTCCATCTCTGCTGAAAGATGTTGCATATCAAAGTTACATGCCAAGGTTGGAATAACCGTTGTATCTAAAATATTAGAGATAGCAAGATCTAAGTTTGCCTCATCAATTTTTGCAGAAAGAGTTTCCGTCATCACAAAATCTATAGCCGACGACGATATTTTTGCTTCAATAAGTTCCTCTGCCAATTTATTCTCTCGTTTACTTGGTAGACTAAACGCCAACGATAAATCCGGTGACTTCAAAAACATGCTGTCTTCATACACCACATCAAGGTTGCTAAGAGCAATATTACCAGAAGCGCAAATCTTTTTTAGATTAAGATTTATCACATCGTCGAGAGCGAAACGTGCATTTAGGTCGGCTTTGGTTCGACCCTGAAGCTGCACATTCATATCAGCAAGCAAAGGCTTCAACTCTGGTAAATTCACATCACCTTTTAGTTGCAAATCGCAATGCAAATTGCCCAATAAATCATTCACCACACCCGATGCTTGCAACTTGGATGTTCCGGTCTTTGCCGATAGTTTTTTTATTGTTGCTGATGAAAGTGCACCCTCATTCAAATCAATATCTGCCGATAGATTCGCAAAAATATCTCTCAAACGATAAGGAATACCTTCATAGTAACCCTTTCCGTTTTCAAGGAGTAATTCGACTACAATTTTTGGGTAAGTAGAATCGTTGTAAATTCCTACCACATTACCTTGTAAATGCAACTCGCCATCCACTTCTATCCCATCTAAAAGCGATGCATATTCAGAAGGGACAAGTGGTAAAACTTCCGAAATCACCCATTTGTTTGTTGCAAAATCAACATCCATAGCAATGTCAGAGTTTTCACAATATTGAGCATTACCACTTAAAATAATTTCGTGATTTTCAAGTGCCAATTTTGCTTTCTGTAGCGATACCTTCAACGAATCGAGCGAAGCAGAAAGAGGAATTTCTAAACATATGTTTCTCTTATCCAAAAATACTGATTCGCCCATTTTGAAAGATACGTCAGGAAGAGAAAGAATTACCTTTCCATCGATAATATCAACCGTTTTTTCAGCATCGACATCTAATTTCAAATTAGAGATATCGGCTAAAATAGGATTTTCTCCTACTAGTTTTGCAGAAATGGTTTGAATGCTAGTTTGCAGATTTGCTTTCCCGTCAAACTGAGCTGAAAGCTGTGCATCAAGCGAGCAACTGAACTGTCCAACCGAAGCCATCACTCCATTTTGCAAATCATTGTATGTGGCGTAAAGATTTTCTATTTCTACGGCATCAATGGCAATTAGGTCAAACGGATTGACAAACGCTGAAGTATCCTCTACACTTTCAGAAGGAGGAAAAATATCATAGTTTGCTTTTCCACAACTGTCAACAAAAACATTAGCGGTTACATTTTTCAAAAAAAACGAGTTGAGTTGCACTTTGTTTTCAGTCAGAAATGCCCAAACATCAACAGTTGCAACAAGTTCATCAACAAATGCCAACGTATCATTTGCTCCTTGCATTGGGTTGATTAGACAAACATCGTCCAACTCCAAACCAAACTGCGGAAAGGTGCTGAAAAACGTTAATTCTACTTTGCGGAGATCCGATTCGCAAGTAACAATTTCGGGCAAAACTTTTTTTACAATCGGTGTAAGTCTTTCGGGAGTAAACACAACGTAAACGGCAACCGAGGCTGCAATAATCACTGCGCCTAATACGGAAGCAAACGAAACACCCGCTATTTTCAATGCCTTTTTCATAAAAATCCTATTCCTCTACTTTTGTAAATTCATAAGTAATTCCAAAATCATCTTTATAAACCAACTCCGTTGTGGTCAGTTTAATAACGGTATAAACTTTTGGAATGCCATACTGATCAGTTGTTTCTATTTTATGAGTGAGCGTCAAATCATTTTTCAACAATGTCCACTTGAATTCTTGCGCTTCTTCTTCTGTAACATCATCGTAGGTATCCCAAGTAACACCTATTCCTCCTATGTCGTAACGATAATATTCATAGCCTTGAGTTTCTTCATCATTCAAAGGAGATGGTCTTTCCCATTTTCCAATCAAAAGATACTCATCAAAATCCGAACTAGTGTCGGAACACGAAACTGCACCCGTCAACATCAAAGTCAAAACAACTAGTTGTAAAAATCTTTTCTTCAACATAAACACTAAAATTTTATCATAAAAAAACAATAAGCAAAGATAATGAAAAAGTTGTCCTACAAGCTACTTCTCCATAGCTTGTTTGCATCGAACAAAAGAGAGTAAATCTTGTGGATTACTTTCAAAATGATTTCCCACAACCACCAAATCCGCTCCCGAAGTGTAAGCTTGCAGGAGTTGTTCCTTAGTACAAATCCCGCCCCCCACAATAATAGGAACCCGACATAGTGACTTTACTCTACTTATGGTAGATGGGGCAATAGGCGTTTTTGCACCGCTTCCTGCTTCCAAATAAATCAGTTTGTGACCAAGTAGTTCACCAGCAAGAGCCGTATTTACAATCAGATCCACATTTTCTGCATTTATAGGCTCTGTTTTACTCATTTTAGCTACTGATGATGTTGTAGTTCCATCTACAAGAATATAACCCGTAGAAATGGCCTCTATTTTCGCCTCCTTGAGTTTTGGAGCTGCTAGTACTTGCTGACCAATCAAAAAATCGGGATTTCGTCCAGAAATAAGCGAAAGAAACAAAATAGCATCCGCCTTGGGTGTAAACTGCTGCACATTTCCAGGAAATAGCACTACTGGAACTTTAGAGTGCTCCTTAATAAACACTACTGTGTTTTCTACATTCTCGGTCAATTGGCTCCCGCCAACGAATACAAAATCGGGCAATGCACTATTAATATGCTCTACAAAAGAACTCAATTTTTTTCCATTGCACTTTTCGGGATCGATGAGTACGGCAAAAAGTTTTCTACCCTTCTCACAACTTGCTATAATATCACTATACACACTAGCCATTAGTTTCTACCCAAACCAAATAATATTCATCCGTACAAATGTAACTCAATTTGTGTATCCGCTGACATTGCACCTCCGATTTTACCAAAAATTCTCCTTCTTGTGCTAGTTCAAACTTCTGTACTTGCAACTGACGAGCAAAATCAATCGACTCAGTGTTGAGCACCTTGTAAAGCGCTTCTTTGGCACACCAAGCAAGCAAAATCTTTTTTGCGTCATCATCAAAAGTGCTCTGCTCTACACTACTTAAAAACCGCTCCTTTACACGGCAAACCCTATCCGATGGATATTCAATATCAACACCAACTTCACAGACCTTACTCACAATGAGTGCAACAAAGTTTTTTGTATGCGAAAAACTAATGTGCACATCACTATTTTCTAAAATTGGCTTACCCGACTCCATATGTTGAAAATTACTCTCTCCACAAAGCTCTTTTAGTAAAAGCCTTTCGGCCAAAACCTCAAGCCGACGAGTTGCGTTTTTATAACAAAACTGCTCTATAGGTTCACCCAACAACTGCCGAAGAGTGGCTTCAGTTTCGGTAATGTGCCACACAGCTATTTCGCTATTTGCAGTGTTTCTTCTAAAAACAATCATTTTTTATAAGTTTTTCCATTCGGTAGTTTCAATAAGTTGAACTACATCGCGACGGATAAACTCCAAAACCGGAGCAATGGAATCAGGATTAGGAAGCGAATTGA
>JAGCIZ010000114.1 GCA_017648235.1 Paludibacteraceae bacterium | reverse complement strand
GCCATTACTTATATGGCTTATCCAGCTAAAGCTTTTGCTACAAATTGGACTTATTATCCAATGTTGGTAACTATTTTACTTGTGAGTTTTCCTGTTATAAGATACTATCTACCTTTCTTCCGTCGGTTGAATATTACGAGTGCTTACGAATATCTCGAACTTCGTTTCAATACGCTGACTCGCTTATTGGCAAGTGCGTTGTTTATTGTTTTTATGGTTGCTCGTATGGCTTTGGTGCTATATTTGCCATCGTTGGCACTTACAGCAGTGACAGGAATCGATATTTATTTGTGCATTGTATTGATGGGTGTTGTTACTATCATATATTGCACAATGGGAGGTGTTGAAGCTGTTGTTTGGGGCGATGTGGTGCAAGGATTTATTTTGTTGGGAGGAGCTGTGTTTGCTGTTATTTACCTGATTTTTTCTACCGAAGGAGGTTGGGGCGGATTTACAGAAATAGCTCTTGCTGATGATAAATTGCGTTTGGTTGATTGGAGTTTTGATTTTACAAAAGCTACTTTTTGGGTGGTAATTTTAGGAGGTATTGCAAATAATTTGATTTCATATACTTCGGATCAGACAGTTATACAACGCTATTTGACAACTAAAGATGAGAGAAGTGCCTCGCAAAGTATTCTTATGAATGGTTTGATGAGTGTGTTTGCTTCGGTTGCATTTTTTGCTATCGGTGCAGGACTTTATACGTTCTATAAAACGCATCCGATGGAACTTGATGTTACTATGTCAAAAACAGATACTATTTTCCCATTCTTTATGATGAGTCAGTTGCCAGCAGGAGTAGCAGGATTATTGATTGCCGCAATTTTTGCAGCAACAATGTCAACTATATCGTCGAATATTAACTCTGTTGCAACAGCATTTTCAGTTGACTTCTACAAAAGACTGTCAAAGAATGTATCTGATGAAAAAATGCTAAAAGTTGCTCGTTGGACTTGTGTGTTATCAGGGTTAATTGGAGTTGTTATAGCTGTTTTGATGGCAACTTGGAATATTTATTCGTTGCTCGACTTCTTTCAAGAAATTTTAGGATTATTGTCGAGTGGTTTGGGAGGATTATTTGTGATGGGAATATTCTTGCCTCGTATTAATGCACGTTCGGCCTTGATAGGTTTTGTTTGCGGAATTCTTACTGTTTTTGCAGTAAAATATTTCACAAATCTTAACTTGTTGCTTTATGGATTTATCGGAATGGTAGTTTCAATTGTAGTAGGTTATGTGGTTAGTTTATTGCAGAAAAATACAAAATCCACTGTGGGATTGACATGGAGGACTTTAGATAAATAATGTTGTGGATAAAAAAAAGAGAGGTTTATGCCTCTCTTTTTTCATAAGCTTCAACAATGCGTTGAACCAGTTTATGTCGAATGATGTCTTGTTGGCCAAATTCAATTTTTTCGTTCCCTTTTATATTCTGAAGAACTTCAAGCACATCCCTTAACCCCGATTTCTGCGAAGTTTTTTTCAGATAATACTGATTTTTTCAATCTAAAAGTGCTTTATATGTAACTGAATTTTTAGAATATTTGTTATTTAATCTTTTATCATTTAATTTTTGTTGTTATAAAAAAAACAAATATCTTTGCGGTAGTTTAGAAAAAGAAAAGATGACAATTTTGTTTATACATATTTTGCTATGTGGAGGTATTATTCTACTGTTGAAGTCAGTTGGAAGTGAGCATCGTATGTATTAATAAGTAAAAATTGACAATAATATAGCCTTTCTCACTTCCAAGTGTGAAAGGCTTTTTTTTTAGAAAAAGTATAGAAACAAATTAACATAAAGAGAAAAATGAGTGACAGATTATTTATTTTTGATACCACTTTGAGAGATGGCGAACAAGTGCCAGGGTGTCAGTTGAATACGATAGAAAAAATTCAAGTTGCCAAGCACTTGGAAGCTTTGGGTGTGGATGTGATTGAAGCAGGGTTCCCAATCTCAAGTCCAGGTGATTTTAATTCGGTGATTGAAATATCAAAAGCAGTAACTTGGCCTACTATTTGTGCTCTGACACGTGCCATTCAGAAAGATATAGACGTCGCTGTAGATGCTTTACGATTTGCTAAACGTAGACGTATTCATACAGGGATAGGAACTTCGGATGCTCATATTTGTTATAAGTTTAATTCTAATCGTGATGAAATAATTGAACGTGCTGTGGCTGCAGTAAAATATGCTCGTCGTTTTGTAGATGATGTGGAATTTTACGCAGAAGATGCAGGACGCACCGATAATGAATATTTAGCACGTGTAGTTGAAGCGGTTATTAAGGCAGGTGCTACAGTGGTGAATATCCCAGATACAACGGGTTATTGTCTTCCGCACGAATATGGAGCGAAAATCAAATATTTAATGGAGCATGTGGATAATATAGATAGGGCAATCATTTCTACTCATTGTCACAATGATTTAGGTTTGGCAACAGCGAATACTATTGCAGGTGTATTGAATGGAGCTCGTCAAGTAGAGGTTACCATTAATGGAATAGGAGAGCGAGCAGGGAATACTTCTCTTGAGGAGGTTGCAATGATTATAAAATGCCACAATGACATTAATATTGAAACAAATATAAATACGCAGAAAATTTACCCAACAAGTCGTACTGTTTCTAGTTTAATGAATATGCCAGTACAACCTAACAAGGCAATTGTTGGAAGAAATGCGTTTGCACATTCATCTGGTATTCATCAAGATGGAGTGTTGAAGAATGTTCAAACCTATGAGATTATCGACCCTAAAGATGTAGGTATTGATGATAGTGCTATTGTATTGACAGCACGTAGTGGTCGTGCTGCTTTGAAACATCGTTTGAATGTTCTTGGCGTAGAAATTGATCAAGAAAAGTTGGACAGTATTTATGAGGAATTTTTGAAATTGGCTGACAAGAAGAAAGATATTACGGACGATGATATTTTGCTTTTGGCCGGAGAAGATAGAAATGAAAATCATCATATTAAATTGGAGTTCTTGCAAGTAACAAGTGGCGTAGGAGTGCGTTCAGTTGCAAGTTTAGTTTTGAATATTTTAGGAGAACGATTTGAATCGGCTGCGAGTGGTAATGGCCCGGTAGATGCTGCTATTAAGGCGTTGAAGAAAATAATTGATCGTCGTATGGAATTAAAAGAATTTACCATCCAGGCCATTAGTAAAGGATCTGATGATATGGGTAAGGTTCACATGCAGGTGGAATACGACGGTCAGATGTATTATGGCTTTGGCGCTAATACTG
>JAGCIZ010000113.1 GCA_017648235.1 Paludibacteraceae bacterium | reverse complement strand
GCTTCCAATGCAACTTTATCTCTCGACAACATTGCTTTTTTTATGTCGTCATTTATTTGTTCAAATAGTGCCATTTTCTTTTAAAAGTTATTATAATAAGTTACTTGCTATTTCAGAAAGTTCGCTTCTCTCTCCCTTAATCAAATTGATATGTGCAAAGATATCTTGTCCTCTCATTTTGTCAATCATATAAGCCAACCCATTGGATTGCATATCTAGGTAAGGCGAGTCTATTTGATGAACATCTCCTACAAAAACCATTTTTGTCCCTTCGCCAGCACGTGTAATAATGGTCTTTATTTCGTGAGGAGTGAGATTTTGTGCTTCATCAATAATGAAGTAGGTGTTACTTAAACTTCGCCCACGAATAAAAGCTAAGGCTTCGATCACCAAATTGCCTTCTCGCTGAAGTTGATCTATAATCCTAACCTCGTTTCCTTGATACGAAAGATTATGTTTTATCACATTCAGATTGTCAAAAAGAGGTTGCATATAAGGTGCAACTTTTTCTTGTGCATCCCCCGGAAGCGCTCCAATGTCTTTATTTGCCAAGGCAACTACAGGACGAGCCAACAAAATTTGTTGGTACTCCTCATGCCTTTGCAAAGCTGCAGCTAAAGCCAAAAGGGTTTTTCCTGTTCCTGCTCTCCCCGTAACGGCAACTAGTTTGATGTTATCATCTAGCAAAAGATTCATTGCGAAGGTTTGCTCGGCATTGCGTGGTTCTATGCCAAAAGCTCGAGTTTTTTCTACTCGCTTCACACATTTATCATAAGCATCGTATTTTGCCAAAATACTTGCACGATTGCTCCTCAGGATAAAACAATCGTTGGGGTTGACGTCCGAGCGAAAAGAAAATTCATCAATATCAAGTCCATTTTGCGAAGCGTACAACGCATCTATTTTTTCGGGTTCGACATCTGAAAATTCGGTGCTATCTTTTTCAAACACGTCAAAGTTATCAACCTTGTCGGTAATGTAATCTTCGGCAAGTAGTCCGAGCGAACATGCTTTTATGCGGAGATTTACATCTTTTGTTACTAAGATGGTTTTTGTTTCTGGATTTTTTTTAGACAAGTTAAGAGCACTACCCAAAATCAAATGATCAGGTTTTTTACTCAGAAGAGCTTCTTCCATTTCTTTTGGAAAAATGCTTTTTGCCAATACAAACAACCGTCCTCTATTTTCGCCAAGACTTACTCCTTCGGAAAACAATTTGTCGGTAACAACATCGTCTAACTCTCTCACAAATTGGCGAGCATTAAAGTTGATTTGCTCGTTTCCTTTCTTGAATTTGTCCAACTCTTCGAGCACTACAATAGGAATATAAATGTCATTTTCTTGAAAATGATCCAAACATTTGTAATCGTGAAGAATTACATTTGTGTCAAGTACAAAATTTTTTTTCATTCCCATATCATCTGTTTTTTTAGTTATTGACATCGGTAAAGGTAAGCAAAAAGAAAACGTATTTATTTCTTTTGTCCCAAAATTTTTACAACAAATTATTACTTTTGCATAGTAAGCAACAAACAAATTAAATGCCTAAACGATTTTTCTTTTTTACAAAAAGTCAAAGAATTGCAACCATTGCACTCATTTTAATTATTGTTGCAGTTATTGTCATTGATATTTTTTTACCAAGAATCCTTCCTCCTCAGAAGTCTTTTTTTGATCCAAAATTTACCGCTGAAATCAAGCACTTTGAGGAGCAACTGGACTCTTTTGAATTAACTAATCTAATCGTTAGTCAGCATCATTATCCTAAAAAATCAAACAATGACTTTTCCTCAAAAGAGTTGTTTAAATTCGATCCAAACACGCTAGATTCGGTAGGATTTATTCAACTTGGTTTGGCTCCTTACGTTGCAAAAAATATCATTAGATATAGAGCAAGGGGAGGTGTTTTTAGAGAAAAAACGGACTTTGCAAAAGTATACGGAATTTCTCCAAGTACTTTCGATGAGCTTGAATCTTATATTTATATTGGAGCGGAATATCAAGAAAAAAAAGAACCTACCGACCAAAAACTTAATGAGCAGTTTTGCGATAGTATTATCATTGAACTCAATTCTGCCGACACTACGCAACTAAAACAGTTGAAAGGAATCGGAGGCGGATTTGCCAAAAGAATTTTTGATTACAGAAATCGGCTAGGTGGATATGTGTCAGTAGAACAATTGCTCGAAGTTTACGGAATGAATGACAATCTTTTTGAAAGAATTAAGCCGCACTTAAACGTTGATGAGCAGAAAGTAAAAAAAATAACCATCAACCATTGGAGCGTTTCAAGAATGAAAAACCATCCGTATCTGAATTTTTATCAAGCAAAAGCAATAGTCGATTTTAGAGAAATGGTAGGAAAAATCAGTTCAGTTGAAGAAATAAAACATTTAGAAGAATTTTCTGAAAATGATTGGAAACGATTAGAACCATATTTATCTTTTGAATGAAAAAAATGAATTTTTTGAGAAAAAACGACAAAATAGGAATAATTTCCCCCGCAGGTAGAGTAACTGAAGAAGGCACATCCTTTGCTATAAATACACTAAAGTCTTGGGGTTTTGAGCCCGTTATTGGGGAAAACTGTTTTGGCTCCTATGGATGTTTTTCTGGGAAACCTGAGAGAAGAAAAAACGACCTCCAAGCCATGCTCGATAGTGATGACATAAAAGCTATTTTTTGTACTCGTGGAGGCTATGGACTTGCACAAATTATCAACGATTTGAGTTTTGAAAAATTCAAAAAAAATCCGAAAATGATAATTGGTTATAGCGATGTGACTGTGCTACACAATGCCATGGCAAACTTGCAAGTTCCATCTGTCCATGCGCCAATGTTGAGAGGTTTTTCTACTACGCCAGCCAATATACTTAACCATATTAAAAATATTCTCGTCGGGAAGTTTCCCACTTACCGCATCGATTCTCACCCGCTTAATCGTTGTGGAGAGGCAAAAGGAGAAATAGTAGGAGGAAACCTGTCTGTACTTTTTGGCCTTAGAGGAACTCGCTTCGACTTAAACTTTAAAAACAAAATCCTTTTTATAGAAGATATTGCGGAAAAAGCGCATCAAATAGACAGAATACTATGGAACCTGAAAATTGGCGGTGTTTTCGAACAGATTTCGGGACTCATTGTAGGACAGTTTACCAATTGCCTCGAAGACGAATCTCTGAAGCAAACTATTCACGAATCCATTGCCAACATCGTAGCGGAATACGATTTCCCCGTTTGTTTTAATTTTCCAGCAGGTCATGTAGATGATAATTATCCCATTGTTTTTGGCATTCCGTCGGAATTAAAAGTTGAGCCGTACGGCGCAGAATGTAAGTCCCTTTAACACACCACGAGTCTGCATGGAATTTAGTACCTTTGTGCAGAAAAATTGAGAATACGAACTATGCGAATAGATATCAT
>JAGCIZ010000112.1 GCA_017648235.1 Paludibacteraceae bacterium | reverse complement strand
TTTGATTCGTGGAGAAGTTCGTGTCAATTCATCTATACTTGATGACAAGGTTTTGTATAAATCGGCAGACAATTTACCAACTTATCATTTAGCCAACATTGTTGATGATCATTTGATGGAGGTGTCTCACGTTATTCGTGGCGAAGAGTGGTTGCCTTCGGCTCCGTTACACGTATTGCTTTATCGTGCTTTTGGTTGGGAAGAAACGATGCCACAGTTTGCGCATCTTTCGCTTCTTTTGAAACCCGATGGTAATGGAAAATTGAGCAAACGAGATGGGGATCGCCTTGGTTTTCCTGTATTCCCTCTTGAATGGAATGACCCAAAAACAGGTGATATTTCATCAGGTTATCGTGAAAGTGGTTATTTGCCTGAAGCGGTTATCAATTTTCTAGCTTTGCTTGGTTGGAATCCTGGTAATGACCAAGAGGTATTGTCAATGGAAGAGTTGATAAAACTATTTTCACTCGAGAAATGTAGCAAAAGTGGTGCAAAGTTCGATTACGAAAAAGGAAAACACTTCAACCACATCTATTTACAACAAAAATCGAATACAGAATTGGCACAAGTTGTTCTTGCTAAATTAGCTGAACTTGGACTTGAGGTAGATACTGCAAAAGTTGAAATGGCAGTGGCTACGATGAAAGAACGTGCTACATTTACCAAAGATCTTTGGGATTTGTGTGCGTTTTTCTTTGTTGCTCCAACTCATTTTAATGAAAAAGATGTGCAAAAACGCTGGAAGGAGAACACTCCTGCGTTGCTTAGTGATTTGTTGCAATTCCTCAAAACTATTGACTCTTTTGACAATGCAGATAAAACAGAAGAAACAGTAAAAGCATGGTGCGAGGAGAAAGGTTACGGACTTGGCAACGTAATGAATCCATTTCGTTTGACACTTGTGGGAGAGATGCGAGGACCTCACATGTTTACCATTACACAAGTACTTGGAAAAGAAGAGGTAATGCGACGTTTGGATTTTGCTTTAGAGACGATAAATAAATAAAGAAATACGGAGGCTTCAAAGTAATCCAAATGAATATCTACCTTTCTGCTTTTTTGTCATTTCTTAAAATAGGTTCTTTTACTATCGGTGGCGGTTATGCAATGATTCCGCTTATAGAAAAAGAGGTGGTAGGTGATAAGCATTGGCTTACGAAAGAAGACTTTCTTGATATTTTGGCTTTGGCACAGTCTTCTCCAGGGATTTTAGCGGTTAATGTTTCCATTTTTGTTGGTTATCGTTTGAAAGGAATAAGGGGTAGTATTGTTACTGCTTTAGGAACTATTTTGCCTTCTTTTTTGATTATTTTACTTATAGCTATTTTTTTTGAAAGTTATAAAAATAATGTTTGGGTAGAAGCCGTTTTCAAAGGGATACGTCCTGCTGTGGTTGCGCTAATTGCTGTTCCAGTTTTTAATTTAGCAAAATCTGCTAAATTAAACTACAAAACGTTCTTTATTCCTGTTATTTCTGCTCTGCTTATATGGCTTTTAGGTGTTTCTCCAATTTGGATTATTTTATCGGCTGCCGTTGGTGGTTTTTTGTATGGAAAACTAAAAAAAAGAGGGGTTTAAGTGATGATTTATTGGCAGTTGTTTTATACGTTTTTCAAGATTGGATTATTCGGTTTTGGGGGTGGTTATGGAATGTTGTCTTTAATACAACACGAGGTGGTCGAGAAGCATTCGTGGCTTTCTGCGACTGAATTTACAGACATTGTTGCTATTTCACAAATGACGCCAGGTCCCATTGGAATAAATAGTGCAACATATGTAGGATATTGGGCAGTTGAGAGTGTTTTTGGAGCTTTTGTGGCCACTTTTGCAGTGGTTTTGCCGTCTTTTATTATTATTTTGTCATTATGTTATTTTTTTTCAAAGTTTAAGAACAATGATAATGTCAAAAACATAATGCGAGGACTGAGAATTGCAGTTATAGGAATAATAGCGGCGGCAGCGCTATTACTGATGAACAAAGCAAATTTTATAGACAAAATAAGTTGGATTATTTTTGGTATTGCTTTTTTACTATGTAAATATCTCAAAATTCATCCAATACTTGTTATTGTACTAGCAGGAATTGCAGGAGGAATTATTTATAGATAAAAAGTTAATAATATTTAACACAATAAGACAATATATTCGTAAAGAATACGTTTTAGCAAAAGAGATAGAAAGGGGAAAATTAGATGGAGATAGGATTTTTAGACGGAATGAGTTTGAATCAGATTGTGCTTTTTTATTGTGCACTCGCTGCTGGTTTGTTTGTTGTGATGAGTTTCTATCTCCCTTTGGCTCGTAAATTTAATATTGTAGACGAACCAAATTCACGAAGTTCTCATAAGCGCACAACCTTGCGTGGAGGAGGAATTATTTATTGGTTTGCTATTCTAATTTATACCTTTTGTTATGCCTCTGAACCTAATGTTTGGGTGCTTTTTTCTGCTATCACATTGTCTGCGATAATAAGTTTTATCGATGACATATTTTCAATTCCTCCACATCCTCGGTTGTTTTTCCATTTCGTGGCACTAACATTGGTATTTTTTGCTTTAGGTTTGTTTGACTTTTGCTCCTCTATGTTATGGATTTTGGTTATTGCCTATGTGATTTTTGTAGGAGTAATCAATGCTTTCAATTTTATGGATGGAATAAATGGGATGTTGGGAATGACTTCATTAGTAACGTTGGGAGCAATGCAGTATGTCAATTTGTTTGTGGTAAACTTTGTTAATCCCCACTTTATTTGGTTCCCAATATTTGCTTCGGTGGTTTTTTGTTTTTTCAATTGCAGAAAAAAGGCAATTTGTTTTTCGGGAGATGTTGGGAGTGTTACTCTTTCTTTTTGGATAATCTCTCTCATGATTCTGATGATGGAGAAAACAAATAGCATTGTTTGGATTCTGTTTCTGGCTGTATATGGGGTGGAAACAGTTTGTACTATTTTTCATCGATTATATTTGCGCCAAAATATATTCTTGCCACATCGAATTTTTTTATTCCAAATCTTAGTTAATGAATACAAACTTCCACATGTTTTTGTAAGTGGAATATATTCCTTTTTACAGTTGGTGTCTTGTATACTGGTTATTTGGCTTCCAGTGGAATGGTATTGGTTGTTTTTGATAGTTTTATTGCCTTTGGTTGTGTTGTACTGCAGCAAGTTTTATTTGCTTAAAAAGGCAAAATCAAAATCTGTTTCTAAAAAACATCTTGCTTAATTTTACTTCTTAAAAAGCAATTTTCCACAAAGAAAAAGTTACCTTTGCATCTAGTTTTTTAATTTAACCATTTGTAAGGTAATTATGATAAAAGTAACTTTCCCTGATTCTTCGGTGCGTGACTACGCAAAAGGGACAACAGCATTTCAAATAGCAGAAAGTATCAGCCCGCGTTTGGCAGCGGATATTTTAGCTGCAAGTATTAATGACGAAGTTTGGGACGTCAATCGTCCTATTAATCAAGATTGCTCAATAAAGCTTCATAAGTGGGATGATGAAGAAGGCAAACATGCTTTTTGGCATTCTTCGGCACACCTTATGGCAGAAGCTTTGCAAGAGTTGTATCCAGGTATAAAATTTGGTATCGGGCCAGCCATTGAAAATGGTTTTTACTACGATGTTGATGCAGGAGAGGCTACAATAAAGGAGAGTGATTTTCCTGCAATTGAAGCAAAAATGGCTGAACTTGTTGCTAGGAAAGAGGATATTATTCGAAAGGATATTTCTAAAGCAGATGCATTGGCGCTTTTTGCTTCTAGAAACGAGGAATATAAGGTAGAACTCATTAATGAACTTGAGGATGGCTCGATAACTACTTATACACAAGGAGGGTTTACTGACTTGTGTCGTGGTCCTCATATTCCAAATACATCTCCTATTAAGGCGATTAAAATTTTAAGTGTAGCAGGAGCATATTGGAGAGGCGATGAGAATAGAAAGCAACTTACTCGTCTTTACGCCATTACTTTTCCTAAAAAGAAAATGTTAGATGATTACTTGGCTTTGCTCGAAGAGGCGAAAAAACGTGATCATAGAAAAATCGGAAAAGAATTGGAATTGTTTACTTTCTCTCAATCCGTAGGAGCAGGTCTTCCTTTATGGTTGCCCAAAGGCACGCAGTTGCGTACTCGTTTGGAAGATTTCTTGAAACGTATCCAGAAAAAATATGGTTATCAACAGGTGATGACTCCACATATTGGTCAAAAAGAACTCTGGGTTACTTCTGGTCACTATGCAAAATATGGAAAAGACTCTTTTCAACCAATTCATACTCCACAAGAAGGAGAAGAATTCTTGTTGAAACCGATGAATTGCCCTCATCACTGTGAAATTTATAAAACATTCCCTCGTTCGTATAAAGATTTGCCTTTGCGTTTTGCGGAATTTGGAACAGTTTATCGTTATGAGCAAAGTGGAGAGTTGCATGGTTTGACTCGTGTGAGAGGTTTTACTCAAGATGATGCCCATATTTTTTGTCGTCCAGACCAATTGAAGGAAGAATTCTTGAAGGTGATGGATATTATATTTATCATTTTCAATGCTTTGGATTTCAAAAATTTTGAGGCTCAGATTTCTCTTCGTGATCCAAATAATAAGGAAAAATACATTGGAACAGACGAAAATTGGGAAAAAGCAGAGCGAGCAATTGTTGAAGCTTGTCAAGAAAAAGGGTTGTCGGCACGTGTAGAACTAGGCGAAGCTGCTTTTTATGGACCAAAACTTGACTTTATGGTGAAAGATGCTATTGGTCGTCGTTGGCAATTGGGTACTATCCAAGTGGATTACAATCTTCCTGAACGTTTCGGATTGGAATATACGGGAGAAGATAATCAGAAACATCGCCCAGTAATGATTCATCGTGCGCCTTTCGGTTCTATGGAACGTTTTATTGCTGTTCTTATTGAGCATACAAGCGGAAAGTTCCCATTGTGGTTGACTCCTGATCAGGTTGTGATTTTGCCTATTTCAGAAAAATTCAACGAATATGCTTATAAAATTGCACAAGAAATGGACATGAAAGATGTTCGTGTAATTGTAGATGATAGAAATGAGAAAATAGGCAGAAAAATTCGTGACAACGAACTCAAAAGAATTCCTTATATGCTTATTGTTGGTGAGAAAGAAGCCGAAAAAGGCGAAGTGAGTGTAAGAAAACAAGGCGAAGGAGATAAGGGTGCAATGTCTGTAGCAGACTTCATAACGTTAATAAGCAGTGAAGTTGAGTCAATGATGACTGCGTACTAGAA
>JAGCIZ010000111.1 GCA_017648235.1 Paludibacteraceae bacterium | reverse complement strand
TTATCAGTTGCTTCTTTTACTCGTTTAGGGTCTGTATATGCTGCCAAGTCATAGTCTTCAATGATTTTTATCAACTTGTCGGGATATTGTGGATCGGTAGCATAACCGGCTGCTTTTAGCCCATAAGCCCATGCTTTATAATCGGTTATTTTGTAAGTGAAAAGCATTTTATAGCGGTCGCGTTTGAGAAATAAGGAGTGGTCTTCGTAAGAATCAATCACTCTTTCATATTTTCTAAAACATTCGCCTTTTTTATCATCATCGTGATACACACGTTCTCCTTCCCAATCTGAATGGCACTTTATGCCAAAATGATTGTTGCTCGAAATAGAAAGTTCACTTTGTCCCGCCGACGATTCGAGCAACGCTTGCGCCAAAGTGATGCAAGCAGGAATTTTATGTCTACTTTGCTCAACCATTGCTATTTCAGCATATTTTTCGATGTATGCTACGTAGGTAGCATTTTTTTTAGTTTGCGAAAACAATGTATTTGTAACACAAGCAAATAAAACAAAAAGAACAAACTTTTTCATAAATTTTACTTCTCTTTTCTAATTTCGTTACGTTTAATTTTACCACTAATTGTTTTAGGCAATTCATCAACAAATTCCACTACTCTAGGGTATTTGTATGGAGCTGTTGTTTGTTTTACATGGTTTTGTAGCTCTTTGGTCAATGCTTCTTTATCAGCGTCTTTATAATCTTTTGCCAATACGATAGTTGCTTTAACTGCTTGTCCTCTAATAGGATCGGGGACTCCCGTGATGGCGCATTCTACTACCGCAGCGTGTGTCATCAGTGCACTTTCTACTTCAAATGGCCCAATGCGATAGCCCGAACTTTTTATCACATCGTCGGTTCTTCCAACAAACCAATAGTAGCCATCTTCGTCGCGCCAAGCCACATCACCTGTGTGATAAACATTATCATAATAAACTTCGTTTGTTTTCTCCTCGTCTCGATAGTAACCTTTGAATAACCCAACAGGACGGCATTTTTTTGTATAAAAAACAATTTCGCCTTGTTCTCCTGCTTCAGCTTTTCGACCATCGGAGGTAATTAAATCCATATCGTATGCTGGATTTGGCACTCCCATTGAACCAGGTTTTGACTTCATCCATGGAAACGTTCCAATGGTCATTGTAGTTTCTGTTTGTCCAAAACCTTCCATAATACGAATGCCTGTTGCTTGGTAAAAAGTTTCAAAAACAGCGGGATTTAGTGCTTCACCTGCAGTGGTACAATATTCCAACGAAGAAAGATCGTATTTTGTCAAATCTTCTTTTATCATGAAGCGATAAATTGTAGGAGGAGCACAAAACGAAGTGATTTTATAATCTTGAATTTTTTGTAAAATATCTGCTGCAGCAAACTTTTCGTGGTCAAATACGAAAACGCATGCACCCACAAACCACTGACCATAGAGCTTTCCCCAAACTGCTTTACCCCAACCGGTATCGGCCACTGTGAGGTGAAGACTATCTTCATGCAAATTATGCCAATATTTTGCAGTAACAATATGGCCGATAGGATAAGTAAAATCGTGCATTACCATTTTAGGCTCACCCGTTGTTCCCGAAGTGAAATACAGAATGGAAACGTCATCGTTAGTATTGCAGTTTTCAGGACGTTCAAAGACCTTTGCGCGACGAATTCCGTTGTGAAAATCGTGCCAGCCTTCTGGAGTATCACCTCCAACAGATACCAACTTTTCTACCGAGGGAGAAGAACTCAATGCTGCAGTGATATGCTCTACGATAATTGGTTCGTTAGCAGCAACAATCATTTTTATATCTGCAGCATTACAGCGGTAAACAATATCTTTTTTCGTTAAAAGATGAGTAGCAGGAATACAAACTGCGCCTAATTTGTGCAAAGCCAAAATAGAGTACCAAAACTCAAAACGACGTTTAAGAATAAGCATCACTTTGTCGCCCTTTTTTATCCCTAACTTTTGAAAGAAATAAGCTGTAATATCGCTATAATGACGCAACTCGTCAAACGTAAAGTTTGCTTGCTCGCCTTTGTCGTTGCACCAACAAAGCGCTCTTTTTTGAGGAGCAATTTTTGCCCATTCGTCCACTACGTCGTAAGCAAAATTAAAGTTATCGGGGACATTTATTTTAAGATTTTCCTGAAAATCCTTCAAATCAGAAAATTCAGTTTTTGACAAAAAACGTTCTAACATTTTTATTTGTTTTTTTATTCTACGATAATTGCTAAAAAACGCACTTTTTGGTTGTTAAGTGCTTTCATCCCGTGTGGCTGTGTTGCGTCAAAATAGATGCTGTCGCCTTCGTTCAAAACCAAATCGCTATTTCCGATGCGAAGTTGCATTTGACCTTCAAGAATCATATTAAATTCTTGACCAGCATGACGGTTAAGATGAATTTCATCATTATTTGGTTCAACTGTTACTTCGAAAGGATCAGCTTTAGCATTACGGAAACCATTTGCAAGTGCCTGATATTTATATGCTTTTGTGCGTTCCACAGAAGCACCTTTTCCTTTTCGAGTTAAGAAATATGTACTCATATAAGCTTCAGTTCCCGAAATCAATTCCGATGGATTGATGTTGAATTTTGAAGCTAAATGGCAAATAAAACTCATCGGTATATCCGACTTCCCAGATTCGTACTTTTCATAATCAGCAACACTTGTTTCGCAAATGTTTGCCATTTCTTCTACCGAATAATCCATAGAATCGCGTAATCCGTGAATTCGCTCGGCTATTTGTTCAATTTGTTTGTTCATTTTTATGAAATTTTGCGAGTTTTTCAAAAGTCTGCAAAGGTACAAAAAATGGGTTACAATTAGATTTCGGATAACAATAATCTCTGAAATTGCAAAATAATTGCAAAATAATTGCAAAATAATTGCAAAATAATTTACATTTGCGACGATAAATTTATATTTTTTTAACAATTTAATTACAAGTTATTATGAAAAAAAGTTTTTTGAAATGGGCAGGAATGGCTTTCCTTGCTGTATGTGTTGCTTCTTGCGACAAACAATCTGAGTTGACTCTAGAGGATATAAAAGCACCGGGAAGCTCTGTATCTGTAAGTGGCTACGTGGAAATAAAAACAGATTGGAAATGGAATGACGATCTTACTCCTGAACGCGCAACTCTTAAAGACGCTATTCCTGCCGTAGGAATTACTGTTATTCTAGAGTTACCAAATTCTTCTTTTGACGCAGGCGCTTCTGGTAATCAGATTCTTACAACAACAACTAATGAAGACGGGGTTTATTCTTTTAACGTAACAATCAATCCTAACAAAACAGATAATACTGCTAAGATTATAATCCCACAATTTACTATGGAAGAAGGAACTTATTTCACAAACCCAAATGATGAAGACTCTAAAGAAAAAGGTATCTTGTTTTATGAAGTAGAGCCAAAAAAGGTTGATTTAGCTTCTTATCAAGACAAACTAGTTCCAAAATTCCTCCTTGAACCTACCGTCTACTAAAACTAATAATTAACTAAATCTATAGAAACTGAAAAAGTTAATAACATTATGCTGTTTGGTACTTGTGGTATCTGCAGCAGTCTTTGCTCAAGAAGAGGAGCAAAGTTCAAAAAAAGCAACGATTAAAGAATTGCCAGAAGGTTGGTTGCCTCAAGCAGGAGATTGGGCAATTAGTATTGATGTAACTCCATTATTGGAATATATAGGAAACGTAGCTAGTGCAAAAACAAACAATACGCTCAATGAATTTGGAGCAACTCCATATAGTTACATTACAGATCCGAAAGATCCGAGTGCAGCGAATGTGGCTCCTAAACCAAAGGTATCCATTATGGCGAAATATATGCTTAGCGATCAGTTGGCAGTAAGAGCTAATGTTGGATTATTGATTGATGTTTATAATCAAAGTATTTTTGTAAAAGATGACCTTAAAGCAATTACAGATCCTTTGTTGGATGCTAAAGTCATTGACCGTTACAAACAAAGCAATTCTGGTATTAGTCTTGCTTTAGGTGCTGAATATCGTGTAGGTAAACGTAAAGTTCAAGGTGTTTTTGGAGGAAGTCTTTTTGCAGCTTTCAATAAACGTCGTGAATCATTCGCATATGGCAATGCGATAACAGAAATAAACCAAACACCTACTGGCAATGACTGGCTGCCAACAGGAGACAATACTAATGCTGGTCTCTCACCTTATTCTACTCAAGATCGTTTGTTAGAAGATAAGGGAAGAGGTGTTGATTCTTATTTAGGCTTAATCGGTCATGTTGGTATCGAATACTTCTTTGCTCCAAAAATCTCGTTGGGAGGAGAAGTTAATTTGAGTCTTTACGGAAGTATGTTCTCTCGTCGTACCCAAGTATCTGAAGTATGGAACCCACTTACCAACGAATTGGAAAAATGGACAGAAGTTCTTAAACCAAAAGCTTCAGGATTCCATTTCGGAACTGAAAATATTGGAGCGAACGTTTTTGTTCATTTCTATTTCTAATAAAAAAGAAGTTAATTCTTAACCATAAAGAACCGCCCAATTAGAGCGGTTCTTTTTTATTAAACGACAAAAGGAACTCTTTTACATTATAAATTTGTAACTTTGCTCCCTAAAACGTTTTTTAGTCAAAAATGTATAAAAATAGCGTATTAATAATAATTGGTGTTGTGGTTATGTTGCTCTCAAGTTGTGGCAAAGCTGAGAAACGTGAGGCTGATACATCCAATATTGCTATTGACAAAGTAAAGATCCAACGTTTTGATATTGATTTTTGGAACATTGATAGAAAAAACGTGGGCAAGTCATTGAAAAATTTAAATGAACAATATCCTGATTTTTTACCAATTTACATTCAGCAAGCATTGCAATTAGGCAATTGGGAAGATGACGAGACGTCAGATATTTTAGAACAATATTTTTTTCCAGATACCACCATCCAGTCTCTATATAATGAGTGTTTAACACAATATGCTGATGTCAGCGACATAGAAAAAGAGTTAACCAAAGCGTTTAAAAGAGCAAAGGTTTTCTTTCCAAAGAGTGATGTTCCGCAGATTTATTTCCACGTTTCGGCGGGAGCAAATCCTGATGCAATTTTATTTGACAACAAAATAGCAATAAGCATTGACAACTATCTTGGTGCTGATTTCTATTTGTACAAGAATACCGTTTACGACTATTTGAGATACAATATGCGCCGAGAAAAAATAACTTCGGATATTGTAACTATATGGTTAGCAAGTAATTTTCCTTTTATCAGACAAAACAATCAGTTGATTGAAGAAATGCTTTATAGAGGAAAAATTTTGTACTTATTGTCAGTGTTGCTCCCAGAAGAAAAAGAAGAAATTCTAATGGGTTACTCGCTAGAACAATGGGAATGGTGCAAGCAAAGAGAAGCTGATTTTTGGCTTTATATGATAGAGAATAAACATTTGTTTTCAACCGAAGGGCGCCTTGTTGTAAAATACCTAAACGATGCTCCTTTTACATCGTTTTTTTCTGACGAGTCTCCTGGAAGAGTTGGGGTTTTTGTTGGTTGGCAGATTGTAGAAAGTTATATGAAAAACAATCCGCAAATTACACCTTTACAACTAGTTGAAAACACAAATTATCGTGAAATTTTAGAACAATCAAAATATAATCCTAAAAAATAAAATAGAGATGAAAACAGAAAAAAAAGTAGGCAGCAAAATCAAATCTTTACGTGAATCACGAGGTGTTTCTCTTGAAGAATTATCGGAAAAATCAGGAATTTCTATCGCACAAATAGAGTTGATAGAAAGCGATGCAAATTTTCCATCACTTGCGCCACTTATCAAAATAGCTCGTGCATTGGGCACACGTTTAGGAACTTTTCTTGATGGAGAATCAGAAATAGGTCCGTCTGTTTGTCGCAAAGAAGATCGCAAGGAAGGTAT
>JAGCIZ010000110.1 GCA_017648235.1 Paludibacteraceae bacterium | reverse complement strand
TCTCCTTTTTGTTCGAAGCAATCTGCCAAAAGAAAAAAACATTCGGAAGTTTCTTCTAGTGATACTGCACATTCCTTGGCTTTGGAAAAACAATTTATTGCATTGTCAAACTCTTTTGTGTCACTAAGAAGTTCTCCTTTTATTTTCCAAGCAATAAAATTGTTTTTATCAAGTAAAACAGCAAAATCAATAGCTTTTAGAGCATCGCTATGTTTGCCTTCTTTTAGTAAATTCTCGCACAGATGAACCCAAATAGGGGCTTGATATGGATCCAAATCTAGTGATTCGTTTAGAAATTTTGTAGATTCTGCATATTTTCCCACTAAAGCACATTGCATGGCATAGTAATTAATAAGATGGGTATTTTTTTTGTTGAATTCGTATCCTTTCTTTAGCCAATGGATGCTTATTTCTGCATATTGTTCGTCATGAAAAGCTCTTGCTATATCAAAACATAGATCATCAAAGTATTCATCGTCTTTCTCGTTTTCTGCAATGCGGTTGAAGTATTCGCAAGCGTAATTAATTTCTCCTAGTTCTACCAACGATTTTGCCTTCCAAAAGAGCATTTCTGAATCATTTGGGTTGGGGTATTTTTCTAAGCATTGCAAAGAAAACCTAAATTCTCCTTTTTGGAAATTTATTTCCGATTGTTTTAGCAAAAGTTCCGAGTTGTTCGGATGTATATAAAAGGCCATTTGCAAAGCCTTTTCTGCAGATT
The DNA here is from genome assembly GCA_017648235.1 of Paludibacteraceae bacterium. GTDB lineage: Bacteria > Bacteroidota > Bacteroidia > Bacteroidales > Paludibacteraceae > RGIG9608. The sequence goes on along the minus strand of JAGCIZ010000110.1, from coordinate 5,334 downwards.
CAATGTCAAAATATTCAATATAATATTCAATGATGGAAACAAATTCCTCAACGTCAAAATAGCAGTTGCTCGGATTTGTTTCGAACCGCTCAACTAACTTTATTCTTTCTAATTCGAATTTCTTGTCTCGTTTTTTCATTGTTGTTGCAAAGATAGCAAAAGTTTGAAGAGTTCTTTGCCCAGAATTTTTGTTACTTGATTCGTAATGGTTTCTATTTCACTTTTATTATTTTTGCATAGATTTATTGTTGCGTAAAAAATGAAATACGTTCCTTCTATATTTAGCTTTAAACGTAGAGTTGTTGGAAAAGTTCAGATTGGTAACATTAGCATTGGTGCAGACAATCCTATTTGCATACAATCAATGGCCAATACAAACACAAATGATATTGATGCTTCTGTAGTTCAATGCGTTGAACTGATTGAGGCAGGTTGTGAAATGTTGCGCTTTACTACTCAAGGGAAAAAAGAGGTAGAAAGTTTGCGTAAAATTCAAGCAGAATTGCGCAGTAGAGGGTATGATATTCCTTTGGTTGCCGACGTCCATTTTAATCCGGCGGTGGCTGATGAGGTGGCAACTTTTGTGGAAAAAGTGAGAATAAATCCTGGTAATTACGTCGACGGGATACATACTTTCAAACATTTGGAGTATACCGATGAGGAATATGCGCAAGAACTGAATAAAATTCGACTTCGTTTTTTGCCTTTTTTGGAAATTTGTAGAGCGCACAATACGGCAGTTCGCATTGGTGTAAATCATGGTTCGCTGAGTGATAGAATTATGAGTCGTTATGGCGATACTCCTTACGGAATGGTGGAGTCTTGTATGGAGTTTTTGCGACTTTGTCATGAGGTGAATTTCAGTGATGTAGTCGTTTCTATAAAAGCATCTAATACTCGTGTGATGATGCAGACTGTAAGACTAATGGCGGCAACAATGCAAAAAGAAGGCTTGCAATATGCACTTCATCTTGGAGTTACTGAAGCTGGTAATGGTAACGAAGGTCGTATGAAGTCTTCGGTTGGAATTGGGGGACTGCTGATTGATGGGATAGGTGATACGTTTAGAGTGTCACTCACGGAAGATCCTTTAGAGGAAATTCCTGTTGCAAAAAAAATACTTAAGCTTATCCCGGATTCTTTGGTTGAAGATAACTCTTTAGAATTGGAGGTTTCTCCTAAATTTACTCCGTTTGAATATCAACGACGCACGACAACTGCAGTTGGACAAGTTGGAGGCAGTAACGCGCCTATCACCATTTTGAAAGTCGATGATTTGGATAAGTTCTCTTTTGATTTTGAACCAGATTTTGTTTATGTTCCTAAAAAAAGAATAAATCATACATCTGTTTCTGCAATTTTGGATGCCGATTGTTGGGAAGGAAATTCAAATACTTTTCCTTTTTATAAATCTATAGACGATTTTTCTAAAGAAAAAAGAATAAGTCAAATTTCTTTTGTTCAAATGAGTTTCGAAGAACTTGATGCCGAAATTTTGCAACTTTTAAGTAAAAATCCTCAAATTGTATTGATGCATCAAGTGAAAAATATTGGGGTTTCTCGTGCTTTTTTTCATACTTTGCTCAATAATGATTGTAAAAATCCGGTGGTGATTAGTTATGAAAAGAATGAATCTGACTTTGAGACTTTTCAGTTGGAATGTGGAATGTACTTGGGCCACTTTTTTATTGATGGTTTTGGCGATGGTATTTTCTTGCAAAATTCATATTGTGATGCCGCTCAGATAGTTGATACGGAACTCAGTTTGCTACAAGCTACAAGAGTGCGTATGACTCGTACGGAATACGTGGCTTGCCCTAGTTGTGGAAGAACTTTGTTCGATTTGCAAACCACTCTGGAGAAAGTGAAACAAGCAACTTCTCATCTTAAAAATCTAAAAATTGCGGTGATGGGTTGTATTGTGAATGGTACCGGAGAAATGGCAGATGCTGATTATGGTTACGTTGGTGCAGGCAAAGGAAAAATAAGTTTATACAAAGAAAAAACATGTATTGAAAAAAATATTCCAGAGTCTGAGGCAATTGAGCATTTGGTGGATTTGATAAAATCTAATGGAGATTGGGTAGATAAAAAAGATTAATAAATATGGAAGATAAAAATAAACTTTTGGATAAAAGATATATGAGGATGGCTCGCATTTGGGCAGAGAATTCCTATTGCCAACGTCGTAAAGTTGGTGCGTTGTTGGTAAAAAATAACATGATTATTTCCGATGGATACAATGGCACTCCTTCGGGCTTTGAGAACGTTTGTGAAGATGCAAACAATGTTTCAAAACCATACGTTTTGCACGCAGAAGCCAATGCGATAACCAAGGTGGCTCGTTCTAATAATAGCAGTGAAGGTTCTACTCTTTATGTTACTGCTTCGCCATGTGTGGAATGTGCCAAACTGATTATTCAAAGTGGAATAAAAAGAGTAGTTTTTGGTGAACATTATCGTATCACCGATGGACTTGATTTGCTTAAAGAAGCAGGAATAGAAACTTGTTATATCAACGATAAATCAGATGAAGAGTAAATACGTTCCTCTTATTATTGCAGTTGCATTGTCAGTGGGGGTTTATGTCGGTTTTTTCTTTGCGCAACGCCAACAATCAGGTGTTATAGATATATTTGATTCTTCTTCTGACAATTTTTTACAAAGCAAAACCTCTGCGTTGCTTAATATGATAGAATCTCAGTATGTCGATACTGTTGATTTGGCACAAATAGAAGAGAAAATTTTGCCAGAAGTAATTAAAATGCTCGATCCTCATTCTTCTTATATTTCGGCTAAAGATATAGAAGAAGTGAATTCTGATTTGAGCGGAAGTTTTAGTGGCATTGGTGTACAATTCAACCTTCAAAACGATACAATTTATGTAGTTGATGTTATTCGTGGAGGACCGTCAGAAAAAGCAGGACTTTTGGCTGGCGACAGGATTGTAGAAGTGAATGATACTGTTTTTGTTGGCAAGGAGATTAATAACGAAAAAGTAATCAAAAAACTTCGTGGCAAAAAACACACAAATGTAAAACTCGGTATCAAGCGTCGCAATACCAAAGAATTGCTTTATTACAACGTTGTTCGCGATGATATTCCAGTGCATAGCGTTGAAGTTGCGTATATGATTACGCCACAAATTGGATATATTCTTGTTAGTAAATTTGGTGCAAAAACATATAGCGAATTTCTTACTGCAATAGCAAAATTAAAAAATCAAGGAGCCTCTGAGTTTATTGTTGATTTGCGTGGAAATTCTGGAGGATATTTAGATGCTGCAATCAATATGATTAACGAGTTTTTGGTTAGAGGTCAATTGATTGTTTACACCGAAGGGAAATCTTATCCTCGTAGCGAAGCTATTGCCAATGGAGCGGGCTCTTGTAAAACAGATCCTATGGTAGTGCTTATTGATGAGTTTTCTGGCTCGGCAAGTGAAATTTTTGCAGGAGCAATACAAGATAATGATAGGGGATTAATTATAGGTCGGCGTTCTTTTGGAAAAGGTTTGGTGCAACAGCAGATTCCTTTTTCAGACAACTCAGCGGTGCGTTTGACAGTGGCTCGTTATTATACACCTTCGGGACGTTGTATTCAAAAACCTTATGAAATGGGAAATAGTGAAGACTACGAAAAAGAAATCTTGAACCGCTACGAGCATGGAGAATTTTATTCGCAAGACAGTATAAAACAGCAAGATTCCGTTCGGTACAAAACACTAAATGGACGAATTGTGTATGGTGGAGGTGGCATTATGCCGGATGTTTTTGTCCCTTCGGATACGTCGGATATTACTCCTTTCTTTACAAAATTGGTCAATCATGGTGTGATTTACAAATTTGCATTGAACTATTCTGATGAAAATAGAGCTTTGCTTAAGTCTAAAAAAGATTGGGAAGCTTTGGAGTCTTTTCTAGATGAAAAAAATCTAATTGCAGAATTGGTGCAATTTGCTCAAAAACGTGAAATTGTGGCAAATAGTGCAGAGTTGAAAAAATCCGAGAGACTCATTAAAAGACAACTTTATGCCTACATAGCTCGAAATACGTTTGGTGAGGAGGATTTCTATAGAGTGCTAAATCGTACGGATGTCTGTGTACAAACTGCTATTAGTAGACTGAACGATAAGGAAAAATATTATAAAACTTTATTGCAAGAATAATGTTTCCGTATTTGATAAATATCAAATCTTCAAACGCCAACTTTGATGCAGCTATTGACGAGTTGCTAAAGCAAATTTCGACAATTGAAAATGTAGTTCGTGTGGTTTTTTTTGCAGAAATTGCGAATAATGAAGTTTACTCCCAGCGGTTAGCCATTTGCAAAGAAAAAATTGGTGAAAAATTTCTTTTCTGCATTATTGCACAAAAACCATTGTCTGCCGGTGTTTCTGTGGAGTGCGAAGTGGCTTTTTTGAAAACGCATCAGTTCGATTCTTTGCAGCAGCGAAAAGTAGAGAACGTCAACTATTTTGTAGCAAAAAAAGATGGGCAAAAGTCTGTTTTTTCTACCATAAACTCAGAAAATTTGTCTCTTTCTGTTCAAGAACAGTCGGATAATGTTTTTGGCCGTTTGCTCAAGATTTTGGAACAAGAGTCAATGCCTATAGATTCTATTGTTCGCCAATGGAACTACATTGAGCACATTACCGATGTTGATGCAGGCGGTCAACGTTATCAGCAGTTCAACGATGCACGGAGTAGTTTCTATGCCAAGGCAGACTGGTTTCAGGGTTATCCTGCTGCAACAGGAATTGGAGTCGGCTCTGGTGGAGTGATTGTGGAAGTCAATGCTGTGCAGGGAGCAGAACTAAAACCTATTGACAACGCATTGCAAGTGCCAGCACACAAGTATTCCGATGCGGTGCTTAAGAGTGGAAATGAAAAAAAAGCCACTTCGCCAAAGTTTGAACGAGCAAAGTTGCAAGACAACAAATGGCTCTATATTTCTGGAACTGCGGCCATCAGGGGCGAAAAAAACGTTGACCTATCGGCTGCTGATATGCAAACTCAAATTACACTTGAAAATATCAATGACTTACTCCAATCCGCCGATATGACTATGGCGAATGTGGTGGCACTGCGAGTGTACGTAAAACGTAGTTCTGATTTTTTTGCAGTAAAACAGGTGGTGGACAAGTTGCTTCCGAATTCAATGGCGATTTACTCTCTATCTGATGTTTGCCGACCGGAACTTTTGGTAGAGATAGAGGGTATCGCTCAAAAATAAATTTTATATAACTTTGTAAAAAATAGTTTTGCCTATGAAATAAACTAGCGTAATTTTTTTACGCACATCTTGAAAATATTGGAAATAGCGTTTTAAGTC
>JAGCIZ010000010.1 GCA_017648235.1 Paludibacteraceae bacterium | reverse complement strand
GGCTATTGTTTGCCAAAAGACACAAAACAATTGCTTGCAAACTACAAGGATGTTCCAGAAAATTTGATTCATGCTATTGTTGATAGTAATAGAACAAGAAAGGATTTTATTGCAGATCGCGTGCTAGCAATGGCGGGTTATTATGATTATTACCATCGTGGGGATTTCTGTGCACAAAAAGAAAAACAGTGTACTATTGGTGTTTATCGTTTGACAATGAAATCGAATAGCGACAATTTCCGTCAGAGTTCCATTCAAGGAGTAATGAAACGCATAAAAGCTAAAGGCGCTCAAGTTATTATCTACGAACCAACGCTTGAAAACGGAAGCACTTTTTTTGGAAGTTTAGTAGTTAATGATTTGACGGAGTTTAAAAAACAAAGTCAGGCTATTGTTGCAAATCGTTATGACGAATGCTTGAGCGATGTTTCCGAAAAAGTTTACACGAGAGATCTTTTTAGAAGAGATTAAAAAAGCTTAGTTCCTAACTAAAAACTTCTTATTGTAAGAATAATTCAACTAAATTTTTTTCTATTGAAAGTTTTTTATACTTTTGCGCGATTTTTATTCAGAATACTTATAAAGTATGAAAAGTGCATTTGAGGTTTTTCTGAAAGATATAACAACCGAACCTAAAAGGTACATCTTTGACTTGGATGATAGTTTTTTTTCTGAAAAGGAAAAATCTGAGATTCAAGGAGGAAATGTAAAAATTCAGGTTGTAGCTCAAAAAAAAGCAGAGGCGTTTGAGTTTGGTTTTGAAATAGAAGGTGTAGTACAGATTGTTTGCGATCGATGCTTGGACATAATGGATTTATCCATAGTTGCATCTGATTCTGTCATTGTAAAACAAGGAGAACAAACTGACGAAGATTTTATTTTTATTCCTGAATGCGAAGAAACTTTTGATTTAGAGTGGGTGTTATATGAAACTGTTGCTTTGCAAATTCCTATTCAACATTTTCATGAAGATGGTGAATGCAACAAAGAAATGATAAAAAAACTAAATGCTTGTTCTACAGAAAAGTTGGCTGAAGAAGAAAACAAAACAACTGATCCCCGTTGGGAAAAGTTAAAAGATATATTAAATAACAATTAAAAGTTTAATTAAAAATGGCACATCCTAAGAGAAAACACTCGAAACAGAGAACAGCCAAAAGAAGAACTCACGACAAAGCTATAGCTCCTACGCTTGCAGTTTGTCCAAATTGTGGTGCTACACATATCTACCACACTGTATGTGGAGAATGTGGCTACTACAGAGGAAAGTTGGCTATTGAAAAATTAGCAAATGCTTAAATTTTCGAGTAAAAAAGAATGAAGAAATCACCGATATTGGTGATTTCTTTTTTTATTGTAAACCACATACATTAATTCTCTATTTTTTCCATTACTCACAACTAATCATTACCTTTGCACATCGTAAATTTTACATAAAATGAAAAAAGATTGTCAAATTTTTGAAATTATTGGACGTGAAAAAGAACGTCAAATGAAAGGAATTGAACTTATTGCCTCTGAAAATTTTGTAAGTGAACAAGT
>JAGCIZ010000109.1 GCA_017648235.1 Paludibacteraceae bacterium | reverse complement strand
TTTGTTGAAACACGATTGGCTTTGTTTGCAGGCTAGTGATCACTTTTATTATATGTGTACAAAGCATTTTACAAATGGAAAAGTGGCTCACGAAAGTCCATATGAATCTCCATATGATGCATTCATGAACTATATGAACGTTTTGAGTGATTTTATTGGAAGGGTTGAGGCTCAGTACCCAACAACAATAGAAAATGAGGAACTTAACTCTTTGTTGGAAACAATCAATAATCAAGAAAAAGAGATTAAAGCACTTGAAAATAAGTTGAAATCCAAAGCAAAGAAATAAAAATTTTGCGACAATTAGATAATGGATTGGCAACGTCTCTTGACCACTAAACGCTTCGGAATGGAGCGTTATCATGATGAAAAACATGATGGTCGAACAGAATTTCAGCGCGATTATGATAGGCTGATCTTTTCTCCTGCTTTTCGTCGCTTACAAAATAAAACACAAGTTTTTCCCTTGCCGGGAAGTGTTTTTGTTCACAATCGTCTGACACATAGCCTAGAAGTGGCTTGTGTTGGACGATCGTTGGGTTTTGCCGTTTCTTCTGTGTTAGAAGAAAAATATGGTAAATTGAGTCCGTATCTCTCCGAAATAGGGTCGATTGTGGCTGCGGCTTGTTTAGCTCACGATTTAGGAAATCCTCCATTTGGACACTCTGGCGAGAAAGCTATTGCTACTTTTTTTTCGGAAGGAGATACGGATAAAATAAAATCGCAACTCACCGAAAGTCAGTGGTGTGATTTTGTAAATTTCGAAGGTAATGCTAATGCTTTTCGTTTGCTTACAACTCAGTTTAATGGCCGAAGAAAAGGTGGTTTTGTTTTGACTTATAGTACGTTGGCTTCTATTGTTAAATATCCTTACGAGTCACAATTCGCAGATAAGAAGAAATCTAAATTTGGATTTTTTCAGTCAGAAAAGCAATCTTTTGAAGTTCTTGCTAGCGAATTGGGTTTGATAAAATCTCCTAAAGATACAAACCGTTATGTTCGTCATCCTTTGGTTTATTTGGTCGAAGCAGCAGATGATATTTGCTATCAAGTAATGGACATTGAAGATGCTTTCAAATTGCGTCTTCTTTCTTTTGAAGAAACGAAACAAATATTGTTAAGTTTCTTGTCTGCAGATCGTCAGCGAAGAGCAAACGAAATATTTTCATTGGTAACGGACAGAAACGAGCAAATAGCATATCTTCGTTCGTCGGTAATAGGAACTTTGATAGATGCATGTGCACAGGTTTTTATAGAAAATGAGGAAAAGATTCTTGCCGGTGAATTTGAAAAATCTTTGATTGAGAATGTTAATAACGAATTAGATTTAGTATATAAAAATACTTCGAAAATTGCATTTGACAAGGTTTATACTTCGCAGATAGTACTAGATGTAGAGTTGGCAGGTTTCAAAATAATTAAAGAATTGTTGGAAATAATTATTGATGCAGCATTGAGTCCAGAAAAAGCTTATTCAAAGCAGATTCTGAATAGAATTCCTCAACAATATAACATTTACTCCGAATCAATTTATGAAAAAATACAAGCTGTTTTGGACTTTGTTTCGAGTACGACAGATGTTTATGCGCTTGATTTGTATCGAAAAATAAATGGCATGAGTTTGCCTGACCTTTAGAATTTAAAAGGATTTTTTTGGGAGGGGAGGATACTATGAAAAAATACATCGTTTTGTTTTTTTACATCTTTTTTGTTGGACAATGTTTTTCTTTTTCTCCTGTTGATAGCGTGAATACGTTGATGGGAACAGCCTCGACGTACAACTTTTCACATGGAAATACGTATCCTGCTGTGGCAATGCCTTGGGGAATGAATTTTTGGTCGGCACAAACGGGCGAAAATGGTAGCGGATGGATGTATACTTATTCGGAGAATAAAATTCGAGGTTTTCGGCAGACACATCAGCCAAGTCCTTGGATAAATGACTATGGAACATTTTCTATTATGCCGCTTTCAGGCGATTTGCAAGTTGATAACCGTTTTCGAGGCAGAGAATTTTCTCATGATAACGAGGTGGCGAAACCTTATCTTTATCAGGTTAGGTTTAATGATGGCACTCAAGTTAAAATGACTTCGACTGAGCGAGGGGCAATTTTTGTCGTGAAATTTGCAGAAAACAAAAGGCAATTTTTAGTCCTAGATGCTTATAAAGATGGATGTGGAGTTGAAATTGATACAACAAATAGTTGTATCACAGGATATACAAAAAGCAATAGCGGGGGAGTCCCTTCTAATTTTGCCAATTATTTTGCAGTAGATTTTGATCACGAAATTGTTGATTTTGGAACAAGAACAAACGATTCGTTGATGCCTAAAACAACCAAAGCAGAACATTTTGCTGCGCAGGCGTATGTGGAATTTGATTTGAGCCCGAATGATTCATTGATTATTCGCGTGGCTTCATCTTTTGTGAGTAAAGAGCAAGCATTGTTGAATTTTGAGAGAGAGGTAAAAAATCGTTCTTTTAGTGATGTTATGCTTTGTGCAAAAAATGAATGGAACGAAAAACTTGGTCG
>JAGCIZ010000009.1 GCA_017648235.1 Paludibacteraceae bacterium | reverse complement strand
TTTTGTCTGCATAGTTCGCAAGCAATACCCAGTTTTTCTCTTTTGCTGCATTGCCCAAGAATTGTATTTTTTTATCGAACTTCAAACGATAAGGTTTCTTTTCCATGTTCCATGTAGAGTTTCCACGACCTTTAATTTCAGTCAGTACTTCCGAAATATTATCAGCATCATTTTCTGCTCCACGAACTGATACATGAGCAATTACATAATCATCCTTGCTTGTAACAGGCACTCCATTTTCAGTATTGATGTAGATTGTTGGAACATTGGTCAATTGACTATATTTGTCTCTAAAGTTTGCAACAATTGTAGCCGAATTATTCACCTGATAGTCGAAAGGATTTTCTGTGCTTACTACATTTCCTTCGATGGTCCAGTTTTCAAATTCGTAACCTGCACTTGGAGTTGCCTCGAGAGTTACTTAGTCTCCTTCCATTGTTTCTATCGACTCAATATCTACAGTTCCGCCCTTACCTGCTTGAAGCATAATTGTGTGCATAACTGGTATTTTAAAGTTGGCAACATATTCCGTTGGACCAAGGACTACTGCTTCGTAAGGATTTTCGCGAGAAACCTCAACTCCTCCTACTGACCAATGAGAGAATACATGATCGTCATCTGGAGTAGCTTCAAGAGTAACGGTTTCGCCCTCCATTATGGTGTTTGCAGAAATTGTTGCTTCCAAACCTCCTTCGGCCATCGAAACTGATACGGCAACATTTTGTGCTGTTCTAAAGTTAGCCACAAATTCAGTATCTTCTGTCAATGTTGCAGTATAAGGATTTTCTGTGGAAACTACAGAACCTCCCACAGTCCAATTATTAAAGATGTAACCAGCATTTCTATTTGCTGTTAAAATAATTTCGCTATCTGTAGGGTCTTCGTCAGTAATCTCAACAGTTCCCGCTCCTAAAGGATTTACCGCTGTAGTAACCACAGGAAGCGAAGAAGTTATTTGCACTGTAATATCGCAAATACAACCTGAATTTGTAGCAATGTCATTTCCACTTTGAGTTGAACCACAAGGTTCTAAACTTTCCCAGTCGATTTTAAAACGCAAACGATACAATCCAGGAGCCAAATCAGATGGCAATGTCCAAGATGGCATATTGTTTACTAGCACTCCACAGCCTCTTTCCGTAGCGTTTCCTTCACTGTTGAATCCATTATAATGGTTATAACTTACAAGTTCGCCACTATTTGTACCATTTTTGTTTACATCGGTATTGAACACTCCATCTTGATTATAGTCAATGTAAACATAACCATGCATCCAAGAGCCTGTCCAGTTAAGTTCTGAGAAAAACAATGTTGATCCTGCTGCTAGTTGCAAAATAGACGAAGTCTTGTCTTTATACACTGCATCACTATACGAAGTTTGAACCCCCGACACTGCAAGCGAAGTTTCTCCATTAGTCAATGTGAACGAATTTAACCTTCTCGACTTTGAGTAAGTCATATTTCCCGAATAGGTACAATAATTCAAGCTTTTCATAAAGTTTGCCACAACAGAAGTTTCTTCATTTATGGTGATTGTAGCAGGGTTGCTTAGCGATTGTACATTTCCGTTTATTGTCCAATTCACAAACGTATAATTCGCATTAGGCGTAGCAGCTATAGATACTGCTGTTCCCAGCTCAACTTCTTTCGACGTAGCATCTCCATCAATGGTTACCACTCCTCCTTCAGCAGGCGATGCCGATGCAGAAACTGAGCAAAGAGCCATTTTATCAAATTTCACACTATCAACTTCAGAAACTTTATAGGTGATTACTTCGTTTCCTTTATAAATTTTCATTACTCGCACATATTGCTGAGCAATAATTGCAGACGTCAGTGTAACGAGTACTGCAACAATGGTAATTAGTTTTGTTTTCATTATTATTTTGGTTTGTTTTTTATCGTTTAATAATCTTTTCTACCTTTATTTCATTTGCAGTTTGAGCCACCACAATATAGATTCCATTGTGCAAATCGGAAATGTTTAAGTTCAATGATTTGCTATTGCACATTTGCATTTTTGCGCACACACCTTGCAAACTGTAAACTTGAACAATGTTAATCAAATCAGTACTTTCCACAAGCACATTGCCCGATTGAGGTACATAAACAATGCTTGTTTCTGTAGGAAGAACATCGTCTTCTACTTTTGTGATAACGGTGTTTCCAAACGTAATTACCCTTACATCATCAATATCAAAATTGATGTCCGAGCCCTGTGTTTTCACCACCATTTCGTCGTCCGATGGAAATACTATTTTATAAATATCATCAATGATTATCTCTTGCGGAGTAGCCTCCCCATTGAGAAAAACACTCATACTGTTTATATCTTCTGCTGCGAGATAACTCAAAGGCAATAGCAAAGCTACCAAAAGGATGCCTTTCAAACGGTTACATTTCTTCATAAATATTCTTAATTTGCAAATAAAAATAAAATCCTCCAAAGATAAGAAGAATTTGTATATCTTCAAAAAAACAATTTATTAGACAAAATAAGAGA
>JAGCIZ010000108.1 GCA_017648235.1 Paludibacteraceae bacterium | reverse complement strand
ATATTGAGCTTTCTTGTTGTGCATCTGACCCCACAAACCTTGCAAACCAGTGTAACCAACGAAGCTACATTCTGAGTTGAAACCGATACCATCGTAACCATAGTAAGCCAAGTGTTTCAAGAACTTGTCAGCTCCACCATTAATCCATTGAGTGTAGACAGCACCATTACCATCAGAACTAAGGTTTGCAGCAAAAGCAGGCTGACTGGTAATAACCACAGCACAACCATTTTTGTGTGCTACGTCAGTCATTGCACCAGGGCAACCATGGATACCTTGAGTCCAGTTACCGTGGATATCTGTGTATTGCCACATGTTGTAAGCTTCAGAGTTGAACATGTAACGAGGCAATGAAGTCCAACCGTCACCACTGATAGGACAGAACCAACACAAACCACGACCAGGGTTAAGCGTAGTGTTAACCTGAGAGTTTGCATTAGTAAAACGCTTAAGAGGTCTTTGGCGGGAAATGTAGAAGTACTCGTCTTCTGCACAAGAATCTACAGGAGCGCTTCCCGGTGTCCAACCTGCGTACACATTAGCGTAATTGAAGTCACGACTAATGTAATTTTCGTGCGTCAAACTTTGCGCACGAAGTCCTACTGCAACAAATAAAAGTGCAATAAGACTGAGGAAAAAAATCTTTTTTCTCATACAAATTGACATTAAATTAAACAATTAAATAAATAAAAATCGGCACGAAGATACGGAAAATTCTTCTTAATCACACTATTAATAGTGAACTCCGTTTAACACTTTAGTGTAATTTTTAACTTTTTTTAACATTTATTCTACTAAAGTTTTCTGCTTGAATGACCCAAATGGAGAATCAATTTGCACTAAATAAATTCCTCTCTTCATAGAAATAGAGGTTTCGGAACTATTATTTTTTTCAGAATGAACAAGCTGTCCAAACAGATTGTAAACAAAAATATTCGACTCGGCAGGAATATTTCTGATCTGAAGCAGATTTTTTCCAGGTAAAATAAGAATGGCAGTTTCTTCTTCGCTATCATCAATAATGCTGTCAACTCCCAAACATGCATCGAAACGTATTTGCCCACCTTCTTCCACTATAGAAGAAAAACTGCGAGAACCAATGTAGAACTGGCGGCAAAAAGTAGAACCAGGATAAGTGTCACCAGCGTCGCCCATTCTCGATGCCCTGCCATCAGCTTCGAGAATATCAATTCCCATAGCAGCAGAATTATTGTTTACTGCATTGCGTGTCCAAGAGGAAGAGTTGTAATTGATTTTTGTGACCAAAAGTCCATGACCGGGCAAGTAGGCATCCCACCCAACTTTTTGACGATTTTCGAACATATAAAACAATTCGGGATTAGGAGTTTCTCCATCGAGATTGTGAGTTCCATCTTCGCAAAAAAGATAAGCCTCGTTGGTGGACTGCAACTCACCAATGGTAACATTCTGCGTACGCGAAAGATATGTTGGAGTGAGCCAGCCCATAAAAAAACGTTCGTAGGCCGAATAAGAGGGCGGTGTTTTACCATTGTTGTTGTACGGACCTTGGTCCATAATATTCCATGCTCCTAAAGTAAAGTGACTTGCACCATTTGTAGCGTATGTATCGGGCAAACCTAACACATGACTGAATTCATGGCAAAATGCACCTATACCGTCGCGTCTGTTGGAACCTACAGTTCCTGACAACTCGCTACTACAAGCATAAATGTTGAGCAACTTGCCATCGAAGAACCTAATTTTTCCAGCACCTTGGTAAATGTACCAAGCATGTTGCCAAATAAGATTGGGAGAATCGGAATAGTTACTTGCCTCACCATAACCGGCATATACAATAAAAACAAAATCAATTACTCCGTCACCCTCATTGTCGTACCTTGAAAAATCAACACCTAACTGCTCATCGGCCAAACGACACGCCTCGATAACCATACTATCAGGTCGAATATCGTTACCACTAGCATCGTTACCACCGTAAAAAGCAACATTGTTGGATAATGTTACAGGACCTACAACATCGAATGTTGGGTTATATGCTCCACTTGATTGGTCGAAAAAATACTTTCGTGCCGAAGCAGTGGCACCTTCGTAAGTATAATTTACACCGTTGAGCATACTGTCCATTTCAGCCAAAGTGTTTTGTGGAGAAAACGCAACATCTTGGAAATTGACTAAAATAACTAGTCCTCGTTGAGGATAGTTCCTCTGACCAATTACTTTCTGAGGACGAAGGTCTTGTATTTGCTGAGCGGCTATCTTTCTCATCGAAGTTTCTTGTTCATGAGAAATAGTGATGGCGCTTTTTTGTGTTCTTTTCAGAAACATTTTTTCGGCATCGATGCGCTCTCCAATTGAACGAGCTTTTATGCCAAGAGGTTTTATCCGTTGTTCTGCAAATTCGGCATACTCATAAATGCCATCGTTGTTTTTTTTCACCAAAAATCCATCTTCGGTAGTGATGTAGTGAAAATTTTCGTCGCCATGGCCTTCAATTCTCAATTGAGTTCCATCAGGTTGATTTACAGTAATCACTCCTTTTTTGGCAGGCAAAGCAAATGCCAATAACTCAAAAAACAAAACAAGTAGAAAGAGAAAATATCGTTTTCGCATCATATCCAATCATTTTTATAAAGTAATGTGTTCTTTTTCATTTTTCTTAAATACAGCCTATCGCACCACGATCTTTTTTCGGCATTTTTAGCTTTTCTTGACGAAGGTTTCACATCTCCTCGGCATTCTTTAGCGTAACAATAAAAACCATCATCATCTTTTAGAATAAGAAAACCATCTTCCGTCATTCGGAAGTGATTTTTTTCATCGCCTCGCAAAAAGATATTCAACGTATCACCATCTGGTTGAACGGCAATCATCAAATCTAGCTTTGCAGGAAGCTTAGATGGTTGCTGAGCAAATAGGGTAGTGTGCATTACACATAAGAAGGCAATCATCACCAAATTCCTACACAAAAAAGCCGTATTCATTTTTTTATTCAACTTATTTTTCACAAAATTTAGTTTACCAACTCCAAATCGAGCTGCTTTTTGGCCAAATTGGTACGAGCAATTCTTACAGTTACGTCATCTCCAAGTTGATACTTTTTGCCAGAACGTTTACCTACTATGCAATAGTTTTTGTCGTCATATTCAAAATAATCTGTTCCCAAATCGCGTACAGACACCATTCCTTCACATTTGTTTTCGTTCAACTCCACATAAACACCCCATTCGGTGATACCAACAATTATTCCGTCGAAAATTTGACCAATTTTATCGCTCATAAATTCCACTTGCTTGTATTTGATGCTAGAACGTTCGGCCGACGAAGCTAATTGTTCCATTTCTGAAGAGTGAGCACAAAAATCTTCATATTCATCTTTGTTCACACTTCTTCGTCCTTCGGCATATTTGGTCAATAAGCGATGAACCATCATATCAGGATAACGACGAATAGGCGAAGTAAAATGTGTATAATAATCGAAAGCTAAACCATAATGCCCGATATTATCGGTAGTAT